>CAZMWC010000183.1:0-4880 GCA_964569805.1 uncultured Gallionella sp. | reverse complement strand
CCGTTACGGTGTGTTCAACCTGTATGCGGGTATTCATTTCCATGAAATAGAAATGGTTGTCCTGGTCGAGCAGGAATTCGATCGTGCCCGCATTTTCATAGCCCACGGCACGGCTGGCCTTGACTGCCAGGCCGCCGATGTACTCGCGTTGCGCCTGGGTGATTTGCGGCGAGGGCGCGATCTCGATCAGCTTCTGGTTGCGGCGCTGGATGGAACAGTCGCGCTCGAACAGGTGGATCGTGTTGCCGTGGCTATCGCCCAGCACTTGCACCTCGATATGGCGCGGGTTGACCACGCATTTTTCCAGGAAGACTTCCGGTTGGCCAAATGCCTTGTTGGCTTCCGAAATCACCCGCTCATAGTTACCGATCAGGTCTTTGTCGCTGTCGCAACGGCGAATACCGCGACCGCCACCGCCGTTGGTGGCCTTGAGCATGATGGGGTAGCCGATTTTGTTTGCCAGCAGGCGCGCCTCTTCGATATTGGCGAGATTGCCGTCGCTGCCCGGCACACAAGGAATGTTGGCGGCTATCATGGCGTTGCGGGCACGAACTTTGTCGCCCATCTGACGGATCACCTCCGCGCTTGGGCCGATGTATTTGATATCGCGGCGCACGCAAATTTCCGCCAATTCGGGGTTCTCTGCAAGAAAACCGTAGCCAGGGTGTAGCGCATCGCACCCCGATGTAATCGCTATATTGACGATGTTATGGGCGTTAAGGTAACCGGTGACCGGCTCGGAGCCGATGTGGTAAGCCTCATCCGCTTTTTTTACATGCAGCGCGTGGCGATCGGCATCGGTGTAGATGGCGACCGACTTGATGCCCATTTCCGAACAGGCGCGCACAATGCGAACCGCAATTTCACCGCGGTTGGCGACGAGTATTTTTTTAATCACAAGTTGTCCCGAATCAGGCTGAATGATGGTTTTGTTGCATGGCGCTGAAAATCGCTGCTTGGTTTCCAATGGTGGCATTATAGCGGCATCGCACCGCCGCGCTCAATGGCAATTCGAGTTGACGCGCCGGAGTTGCCCATCGCAGTAGTTATACAAATGCCTTTGTTATAGAATCATCACCTGTAAATCGTTTTGGTGGGCATCATGTCTCGCAAGCATCCAATCATTGCAGTCACCGGCTCGTCCGGCGCAGGTATCCCTGCGGTGAGGCATGCTTTTGAGAATGTTTTCCGTCGCGAGGTTCAGGTTCAGGCAGCTTTCATCGAAGGCGCAGGTCTACATAATATGGATCGCATGGCGTTTCAGGCGGCAGCGGCAGAGGCAGCCAAGGCCGGTGATAACACCTTTAGCCATTTTGGCCCGGAAGCTAATCATTTCGATAAGATTGAAGAAACGTTCAAGATCTACGGCGAAACCGGTATGTGCAAACGGCGCTACTACGTGCACAACGATGTGGAGGCCGATAAGCACAATAAGCATTTTGGCTTGACTGGCTTGAAACCGGGCACATTCACGCCGTGGGAAGATATTGAAGCAAATTCAGATTTATTGGTTTACGAGGGGCTGCATGGTTTGGTCACCGATGAAGCCAACAATATTGACGTTGGAAAATATGTGGATTTGGGTATTGGGGTAGTGCCGGTAGTCAATCTGGAATGGATCCAGAAAATCCATCGCGACCAGGCGGAGCGCGGTTATTCTACCGAAGCGACAGTGGATACCATCATGCGCCGTTTGCCTGATTACATTAAATTCGTGACCCCGCAGTTTTCCAAAACTTATATCAACTTTCAACGTGTGGCAACGGTAGATACCTCGAACCCGTTCATTGCGCGTGATATTCCGACGTTAGATGAAAGTTTTGTGATCGTTCGTTTTCGCGACCCGAGGGGGGTGGATTTTCCACACATGCTGACCATGATCCCCAACTCTTTTATGTCCCGTGCCAATACGCTGGTCGTGCCCGGTGGAATGATGGGGGCTGCGATGGAAGTCATTCTTGCGCCGATCGTGCAGGAGATGGTCGATAACAAGAACAGATGATATATTTAAGCCCGGCCTGAAGTTCAGGCCGACAGACAAAATACCGAATGATGTGTACTATTACGCCGGGTGCCGTTGATGGCAGTTTTAAAGAAAGTAGTGGCAATGACGGGGTGGCGGTTGACTTGTGTGCCTGTCGGCCTTTTGCCTGTCGGCCTTTTGATTGATATGAAAAATTCTGGTTATGGCATCGCATTCGTCTGCCGCGAGGCTTCGTGCCCGTTTGTGGGGCTGTATCAATAAAAATCCTGTTTAACTACACGCGAATTTACTTCGAAGAGGTTGTTGCGCTCTTTGGGTATGAATATTTGGGTTAAAAACCCATGTAACTTAATGGAACCTCTATAAATTCTCCGGGCAACCGGACACACTGAATACAATACTGACCGAAGGAGTTTTTGATGCATCAGCCGCATATGGTAACAATCGATGGCAACGAAGCCGCTGCCTATATTGCCCACCTGACCAACGAAGTAATCGCAATTTATCCGATTACCCCGTCTTCACCGATGGGCGAATATTCTGATGCTTGGTCGGCAGCCGGCACACCCAACTTGTGGGGTACGGTTCCCGAGGTGATTACCATGCAGAGCGAGGGTGGCGCTGCCGGTACGGTTCATGGGGCACTGCAGAGCGGTTCTCTGACAACCACCTTTACCGCCTCGCAGGGTCTGCTGTTGATGATCCCCAATATGTACAAAATTGCCGGCGAGCTGACACCATTCGTCATGCACGTGGCGGCGCGCTCACTGGCGGCACAGGGACTATCGATCTTCGGCGACCACAGTGACGTGATGTCGGCGCGTTCGACCGGATTTGCCTTTCTTTCGTCCAATTCGGTGCAGGAAGCGATGGACATGGCGCTGATCGCCCAGGCTGCGACACTCGAATCGCGCGTACCCATTTTGCATTTCTTTGATGGTTTCCGCACTTCCCACGAGGTGGCCAAGGTCGAGCAGGTGCCGCTCGAAGTGGTGCGCGAAATGATCGACGACAAACTGGTGTTTGCCCACCGCGCCCGCGCGCTGATACCGGATCACCCGGTGCTGCGCGGTACGGCGCAGAACCCGGACGTGTATTTCCAGGCGCGTGAGACGGTCAACCCCTATTACGACGCGATGCCCGGCATCGTGCAAAAGGCGATGGATAAATTCGCCAAGCTTACCGGTCGCCAATACAATCTGTATGACTATGTTGGCGCAGCGGATGCCGAGCGGGTGGTGATTCTGATGGGCTCTGGCGCGGATGCAGCCGAAGAAACGGTGGAGCATCTGGCCGCCCACGGTGAAAAAGTCGGCATCGTGAAGGTGCGCCTGTACCGCCCCTTTGCCGCCGCCGAACTGCTCAAGGTTATCCCGGTCACAGCGAAGCGCATTGCCGTTCTCGATCGCACCAAGGAACCTGGCGCGGATGGCGAGCCGCTGTACAAGGATGTGGTGACGGCGCTTGCCGAAGCCTTCACTGCAGGAAATGGTACGACCATGCCGCGTGTGGTGGGCGGGCGCTACGGCCTGTCCTCCAAGGAGTTCACGCCGGGCATGATCAAGGGCGTGTTCGACGAGCTGAAAAAAGACCAGCCGAAGAACCATTTCACCGTCGGCATCAATGACGACTTGACACACACCAGCCTGAAATGGGATGCGAATTTCCGCAACGATGCCAGCAAAGGCGTAAACCGCTGTCTGTTCTATGGTCTGGGCTCGGACGGCACGGTGGGTGCCAATAAGAACACTATCAAGATCATGGGCGAAGAGACCGAACTGTACGGTCAGGGCTATTTCGTTTATGACTCGAAAAAGGCGGGCGCGGTAACTGTGTCCCACCTGCGTTTCTCGCCCAAGGCAATACACTCGCCCTATTTGATCGGAAAAAATGATGCCAATTTTGTCGGCTGCCATCAACCGGTATTTCTGGAGCGTTATGAAATGCTGGATTACGCCGCCGATGGCGCGGTGTTTCTGGTCAACACGCCGGTGTCGCAGGACAAGGTGTGGAACACCCTGACGCGCAAAATGCAGCAACAGATCATCGACAAGAAAATCGAGTTTTACGTGATTGATGCCTACACTATCGCCAAGGCGACCGGCATGGGTAGCCGAATCAATACCATCATGCAAACCTGTTTCTTTGCAATTTCAGGCGTGCTGCCCCGCGAACTGGCCATCGAAAAGATCAAGTCTGCCGCCGAAAAATCCTACAGCAAAAAGGGTCAGGATGTAGTGGAAGCAAATTGGAAAGCGATTGATGAAACCATCGCAAACCTGCACAAGGTGAGCGTTCCAGCCGCCGCCACCAGCAATTTTGAAATGCCCGAACCGGTAGGCGCGCACGCGCCTGATTTCGTCAAGCGCGTCACCGCCGAGATCATGGCCGGGCGCGGCGACTTGCTGCCGGTGTCGGTATTCCCAGCCGATGGCACCTGGCCTACCGGCACGGCGATCTGGGACAAACGCAATCTGGCGCTGGAAATTCCGGTATGGGACGAAGAGCTGTGCATCTACTGCGGCAAGTGCCCGCTGGTCTGCCCGCATACCGCCATCCGTTCCAAGGTATTCCAGGTCGAACTGACCAAGGATGCGCCGCCCACCTTCAAGCACATCCAGATCAAGGGCAAGGAATTCGAGCAGGGCATGCACGTCAGCTATCAGGTAGCGCCGGAGGATTGCACCGGCTGTACGCTGTGTGTCGATATCTGCCCGGCGGTATCCAAGACCGACCCGAACTACAAGGCGCTCAACATGCGCGACATCGTGCCGTTGCGCGATCAGGAAAAGGAGAACTTCGAGTTTTTCCTCAAGTTGCCGGAATTCGACCGCACCAAGCTGCGCACTTCCACCATCAAGGGCGCGATGATGTTGCAGCCGCTGTTCGAGTTTTC
>CAZMWC010000182.1:0-4958 GCA_964569805.1 uncultured Gallionella sp. | reverse complement strand
TGATTATGAAACTCGCCATGCCCGTTTCCCCCTCCCCAACCCTCCCCCGGTGGGGAGAGGGGCAAACGAATCGCTACGCGAGTTTCACGTTAAAGAGTAGGCTTGAAGAGCAGGAGTGATGCATCACTCCTGCTCTTTTGGTTTGGGCCGCTTGCCAATTTTCACCTGCAAACTGATGACAGCTCCATCGCGCATCAATTTGATCGTGGCAACCTTGCCCGGGGCAATATTGGATACAGTTTCCAGCATACCGCTCCAGTCATTGACTGCCTTATCGCCAATTGATATCAGGATATCCCCCGCTTTCACGCCTGCCTGTTCAGCCGGGCTGTTACGTACTACCTCGGTAACCAGCAACCCTTTGGTATTACCGAGTTTGAAAGATTCCGCCAATTCCGGGGTAAGTTCCTGCACACCCGCGCCGATCCAGCCGCGCGTCACAGAACCGGTCTGAATGATTTGCTCCATGGTTCTTTTTGCGGTGTTGGCGGGAACGGCGAAGCCGATACCAAGGGAGCCGCCGTTCGGCGAGTAAATCGCGCTGTTGATACCGAGCAGGTTGCCATTCACATCCACCAGCGCGCCGCCGGAATTGCCCGGGTTGATCGCGGCATCGGTCTGGATGAAACTTTCAAAGGTACTCAGCCCCAGATTATCGCGCTTGAGCGCGCTGATGATGCCCATGGTGACGGTTTGGCCCACGCCAAACGGGTTGCCGATAGCCAGCACCAGATCGCCCACATGCGCCTGCTCGGGAGAGCCGAAGGTGATGGCGGAAAGTTTGCCGGGCAAGGTGATTTTGATGACAGCAAGGTCAGTTTCGGGGTCGGAGCCAACGACGTACGCTTTGGCTTTGCGGCCATCCGCCAACGCGACTTCGATTTGATCGGCAGCCTCCACCACATGGTGATTGGTCAGAATATAGCCGTCGGCGCTGACGACGACACCCGACCCCAGGCTCGAGCTGTCTTGCGGCTCGCTATCATCCGGGTCGCCAAAGAAAAACCGGAAACGCGGGTCTTCCAGAAAGGGGTTGATGGGTGTCTTGAGAATAGTGCTGGTAAAGATATTCACCACGGCTGGCATGGCTTTTTGCGCTGCGGCATTTAACCCGGTCAGCGGGGTTTTGTTATCCGTTGGCAGTGGCGCGCTTTCGTACAGCGTGATAACCCCGCTGCGCGCGGAGTTCGGCAACAGCTCCGGTTTGAGCGTATGAATGACAAACAGCAGAGCCAGCGCGACGGTGACGGCTTGAGTGAATAAAAGCCAGTGTTTACGCATGATATGATGGACTCGTTCGTTTTAAATTTGGGTTCGTTTCAGATTTGGAGGAAACACATGCTGCTCGATGAGTTGCGCGATTATAACGCAAGCCTGCTGCAGACCGGATTATTCAAGGATTACTGCCCGAATGGTTTGCAGGTTGAGGGACGCGCCGAGGTGCGGCGCATCGCTACCGCCGTGACGGCTTCGCAGCAGGTGCTGGACGAGGCTATCGCGTGGGGAGCCGATGCCATTCTGGTGCACCACGGCTATTTTTGGCGCAATGAAGATGCGGCTATCGCGGGCATCAAAAAACGGCGCATCGCCAGGTTGCTGGAAAACGATGTGAGCTTGCTGGCCTATCATTTGCCGCTCGATGCCCATCCCGAACTGGGCAACAACGCGCAACTCGGCAAATTGCTCGGGCTGGTAGCGTCGGGCCGGTTCGGCGAACAGGACATCGCCTGCATCGGCTTGCTTGAACAGCCCGAAACCCTTGAGCAATTTTCCTCGCGAATCGCACAGGCGCTGCAACGCGCTCCCCTGATGATCGCTGACGCAAGCCGGATCGTGCGGAAGGTGGCATGGTGCAGCGGCGCGGCGCAAAGCCATTTTGAAGAGGCCATCGCACAAGGTGCAGAAGCCTATCTTACCGGCGAAATTTCGGAGCAGAGTTTCCATCTTGCGCGGGAAAGCGGTGTTGCCTTTATCGCTGCCGGACATCACGCCACCGAGCGCTACGGCATTCGGGCGCTTGGGGAACATCTGTCGGCGCACTTCGCTCTGGAACATCGCTTCTTCGATCAGCACAACCCCGTCTAGCAGCCTGCTGGACTTGCTGTCCGTCTATACAAGCCGGAACCAAAAAATAGGAGAGTAGGATGCGGTGAGGTACGAACCGCATCGCTCGCGTGACAAGTGATACGGTTCGTACCTCACCACATCCTACGTCGCTTTTGTAGGTGCGAATTCATTCGCACATGACCGCTTGTTCGTGCGAATGAATTCGCACCTACCTACCACTCAACTGCGTTTTTTAGATTTAGATGAAGGGAAGAGATGCCATGACTGAAAACGTGGATCGCAGCAAGCGACGACTTCTCCTGGTGGCCACTTCGGCAGCCGGCGGAGCCGCAGTGGCAGGTGCGACAGCGCCTTTCGTGCTGAGCTTTCAGCCCAGCGAACGCGCCAAGGCGGCCGGTGCGCCGGTCGAGGTGGACATCAGCGCTATTGAACCGGGGACACAAAAAACCGTCGAGTGGCAGGGCAAGCCAGTGTGGATCGTGCGCCGCACCCCGGAAATGCTCGCCTTGCTGGCCAAGCATGACGGTGATCTGACCGATCCGACCCTTTCCGTCCCGCAACAACCCGAATACTGCAACAATGCCACACGCTCGATCAAGCCGGAGTTTTTTGTGGTGATCGGTGTCTGCACCCATCTGGGTTGCTCCCCGACCTTCCGCCCGGAAGCCGCGTCTGCCGACCTTGGCCCGACCTGGGGCGGCGGCTGGTACTGCCCGTGCCACGGCTCGCGCTTCGATCTGGCGGCGCGCGTTTACAAGGGTTCGCCCGCGCCGACCAATATGATCATTCCTCCGCACCAGTATCTCGGCGATACCCTGTTGCTGATCGGTGACGACAAGCAAAAGGGGGCCGCATAATGAAACTATTAAATAACCTGATTGCTTGGATCGATGACCGCTTCCCGCTGATTTGCACCTGGAAGGAGCATCTCTCCGAGTACTACGCGCCGAAGAACTTCAATTTCTGGTATTTCTTCGGCTCGCTGGCGCTGCTGGTGCTGGTGATCCAGATCGTCAGCGGCATCTTCCTGACCATGAGCTACAAGCCGGACGCGCTGCTCGCTTTCGCCTCCGTCGAATACATCATGCGCGACGTGCAATGGGGCTGGCTGATTCGCTATATTCATTCCACCGGCGCATCGATGTTCTTCGTGGTGGTCTATCTGCATATTTTTCGCGGCATGATGTACGGCTCATACAAGAAGCCGCGCGAGCTGCTGTGGATCATCGGTGTGGTAATTTATCTGGCGCTGATGGCCGAGGCATTCATGGGCTACCTGTTGCCTTGGGGCCAGATGTCGTTCTGGGGCGCGCAGGTAATCGTCAATCTGTTCTCCACCATACCGTTCATCGGCCCCGAACTATCCGTGCTGATCCGTGGCGATTACGTGGTCTCGGATGTCACCCTGAACCGCTTCTTCGCGCTGCACGTGGCTGCGGTGCCGCTGGTGCTGGTCGGTATTGTGTTCGTGCATATTGTCGCCCTGCACAAAGTCGGTTCCAACAACCCGGACGGCATCGAGATCAAGAAGAACAAAGGGCCTGATGGCCATCCGCTGGACGGCATCCCGTTCCACCCCTACTACACCGTCAAGGATATGGTGGGCGTGGTCGGTTTCCTGATCGTGTTCTGCGCGGTGCTGTTCTTTGCGCCGGACATGGGCGGTTACTTCATTGAAGACAATAACTTCATCCCGGCCAATCCGTTGCAGACCCCCGAGCATATCGCGCCGGTGTGGTATTTCACGCCGTATTACTCCCTCCTGCGCGCGGTACCCCCGCTGTTCGGCTCGCAGTTCCCCGGCGTGGTGGCCATGGGTGTCGGCACGGTCGCCATCCTGTTTCTGCCGTGGCTGGATCGCGGCAAGGTCAAGTCGATCCGCTATCGTGGCCCGATCTACAAGGTGGCTCTGGCATTGTTCGTGATCAGCTTTATTGTGCTCGGCTGGTTGGGCACACAGCCGGTCACGCCTGCCTATACGCTGCTGGCTCAAGTATTCTCGGTCGTGTACTTCGCATTCTTCATCCTGATGCCGTGGTATACCAAGATCGACAAATGCAAGCCCGAGCCTGATCGTGTGACGTTCAAGTAGAACAATCAAGAGAGGTTCGTTAACATGAAAATAATCAAAAAACTATGGATGCTGGCACTGCTGATGCTGGCGATGGCGAGCGCCAGCGGGGCAAGCCTTCATTTGGACAAGGCACCGGTTAATCTGAAGGACAGGGTCTCGCTGCAACGCGGGGCGCAATTCTTTGTCGCCAACTGCCTGGCTTGCCACAGCGCTTCCTTCATGCGCTACAACCGCCTGATGGATATCGGCATGAGCGAGGGCGAGATCAAGGCGCTGCTGCCGGAAGGCAGCAAGGTTGGCTCGACCATGAGTGCGGTCATGGATGCCGAGACCGCGAAGGCGGCCTATGGCGTGGCTCCGCCCGACCTGAGCGTGATCGCGCGCGCGCGCGGCGTGGATTGGTTGTACACCTACCTGCGCGGCTTTTATGTGGATGCCAACCGCCCGACCGGGGTGAACAACCTGATCTTCCCCGACGCGGCCATGCCGAATGTGCTGGGCGGCCTGCAGGGCGATCAGGCGCTGCATGTCGAGAAGCATGGCGGTCGTGAAGTCAAGAGCCTGAAACTGACCAATCCCGGCTCCATGAGCACCGCAGAGTTCGATGCCACGGTCGCCAATCTGGTCAATTACCTTGATTTCATGGCCGAACCGGCCAAGCTGGTACGCTATAAACTCGGCTACATCGTACTGGGTTTCCTGTTCGTGCTCCTGATCCTGACTTACCTGCTGAAAAAAGAGTTCTGGAAGGATATTCACTAGGGAAACGCAGATTTAATCCGTTCGTGGTGAGCTTGTCGAACCATGGGCGGATTAA
>CAZMWC010000181.1:0-4983 GCA_964569805.1 uncultured Gallionella sp. | reverse complement strand
TTGCATACGCGCGAGAGATAGGTCAGAAAACGATGAACAAAATGCCGCAAGGGAATTTCCCGACTGCGGCAAGGCGCGCATTATACTGATGCGGAGAATAATAGCCAGCGGTATTTTTCCGGTGGCGTTTTGGATGGGGGCATCCGAATGTGATTCAAATCTATCCTGATTTTGCGCCGCTCATCCATGCCGAAAAAATTGACTCAAAAATTGCGAGCGTTTAACATGCGCAGCATTGAAAGTTCGTTGCTGATCAGTTTGTTTGCGGTACAGCAATAGATTTTTGAATAAAGTTATACCCATCTGCTACAAAAAAATAAGCACCCGAAAAGGGCTACCCTCGCACGAAAGTCAGGGGTGCAAAGTTCCAGTCTAAAGGCATCTGCGCCTATGAAAATGGAATTGCCGGGATTTAGGTTCAATATTCCAACAGGCAATTCTCAATGTCCAACGACCATGCACGCCAGGAAATCCAGCGGCTCAAGCAGTTGCCAAACCTGTCACCGAATGTCCAGCGCTTGCTGGATTGTTGCGGAAACCCCGATGTTTCGCAAACGGAGCTGGCCGGGATTTTGAGTGAATCCCCCACCATTGCGGCGCGCCTGCTGGGGCTGTCTAATTCTGCTTTTTTTGGGCAACAAGGGCGCGTTCATTCGCTGACGCATGCCATCTCCGTGCTCGGGCTCATTACGGTCAGGAGCGTTGCTGTCAGCCTGTCTTTGTCGGGCATGTTCAAGGTTAAGCATTGCCCTCATTTCAAGGCGGAAACGTACTGGTGTACCTCTATCATGACCGCGCTGATGGCTAACGAGATCAATGGTGACATTCAGGCAGCATCGCGTCCCGCCGCAGACAGCGTCTACATGGCCGGGCTGCTGCACAATATCGGGCTGCTGGCCATGGTGCAGCTTTACCCGGGTGAAATGGAGCTGGCTTTTACCGCCTACGAAGAAAACCCGGAGCGTAATCTGGGCGAGTATGTCAAAGACCGGCTCGATGCCACCCAATATCAGGCGGGCGTATGGGTCGGCAGCAAGTGGCATTTGCCGGAGGACATCCTGCTGGTCATGGAGTATCACTATGACCGGAATTATCGCGGCAAGCACTGGCAGCTGGTGCTGCTGGAAGGGCTTTGCGCCAGTTGGGCCAGCCAGATCATCAATGGGTGGGACGAGCCGTCTCCTGAAACGGAATCGCTGGCCGCACTCGGGCTGCCCGAAGAACGGATTGATGCGCTGTGGAAGCAGATGAAAGGACGGCTCAAGTCTATTCAGGAAATTTCCTCGTTATTCGCGTAAGGCTGGGCAAAATGCGCGACGCTCAACTTGTCGAAACCACCCAGGAACTCAACCGGCATATTGTCAACCTGCTGGATTCCTTGTCTGCCCTGTATGGGTTGACCGATATTTCCATCCGCAACCTGGATGAAAACCAATTGCTCCGGCAGGCGCTGGAAGCGCTGATGTCAAATCAGGATATGGAACGCTGCTCCATTTTCCTGCTGGATGAAGCGGATATGCTAACGGTTGCCGCAGGGCTGGATTGGGACGAGATGCTGTGGAACATTACCCGTTCGGGCTCGGATGAAGTGATCCCCCAGCAGGCGCGCAAGAAAACCCAATTTCGCCTGGGGGAGGGCATTCTGGGGCATGCTGCCGAAAGCGGGAACATCGAGCATTGCCGCTCCTGCGCCGACGATCCGCAGTTCAAGAAAATCGGCGCTAACGGCGAGTACGTTATGCTGCAGGGCTCGCTGCTCTGTGTGCCGGTCATCTGCGAGGAACAGGTTCTCGGCGTGGTCAATGTGTATTACCCGGAACCGAATTTTTTTACCATGTGGCACGAGCGTCTACTCCTGTTGTTTTGCCGGATGCTGGGGCGTTTGCTGGTCAACCACCGGCTGGTGTATCAGCTGGATGCGCTGGTTGACCAGCGCACGCAAGAACTGACCCAAACAAACGGCCATTTGAGAAAAACAATCCTGCATCTGCAGGAGGCGCAAGCCGAACTGCGTATCGCCGCCATCGCTTTCGAGGCCGAGGAGGGGATGTTCATCACCGATGCTACAGGCGTGATCTTGCGAGTCAACCAAGCCTTCACCAGCATTACCGGCTACCCGGCAGAAGAGGCGGTGGGGCAGACCCCCGGCCTGCTTAGTTCGGGCCGCCATGATGCGGCGTTCTATGCGGCGATGTGGGAAAGCATCCATCGCACAGATTCATGGCAGGGTGAAATCTGGAACCGGCGCAAGAACGGCGAGGTGTATCCGGAACGGCTCTCCATCACTGCCGTGAAAGGGAATGCTGGTGAAGTCACCCACTATGTCGCCACGCTGCATGACATCACCGAGCGCAAGACCGCCGAAGAGCAGATTCATACGATGGCTTTCTACGACAGCTTGACGCAGCTGCCCAACCGCCGCCTGCTCAACGAACGGCTGGTGCAAACCATGGTTGCCAGCAAGCGCAGCGGCCGCTATGGCGCGCTGATGTTCCTCGACCTGGATAATTTCAAACCGCTCAATGACGCATACGGGCACGATGTGGGCGACCTGCTGCTGATTGAGGCGGCACAACGCATCTCTGCCTGCGTGCGCAAGGTGGACACGGTCGCGCGCTTCGGCGGCGACGAGTTCGTGGTGATGGTCAGCGAGCTGGATGCGGATCAGGCCGAATCGGTCAGGCAGGTCAGCACCGTCGCCGAAAAGATCCGTTCCGCCCTGTCCGAGCCCTATCTGCTGAAAAATTTACCGGAGGGTAAACCGGAAACCATTATCGAACACCATTGCACGTCAAGTATCGGCGTGGTGTTGTTCATCGGTCATGCAATTAGCCCGGAAGACCTTTTCAAATGGGCGGATATGGCGATGTATCATGCCAAGGAAGGCGGGCGCAATCAGGTGCGGTTTTTCGACCATACGTCTTGAAATGCTGAAATACCAAACGGTCGGCACTAAAGATGGAAAAACCGCAAGATCAACACTACCTGCGCGCGGTTACCGAGCTCGGTGATGTCCGCAAAATCGTCGCGCAGCGCGCCTTATGCTAAATGACAATAAATGAATTTTATAAAGGTAAAACCGATGAATGCCAATGCAAGTACAAGCAAATCCAGCCAGTCACAGATCGAACAGGTGCTGTGCAGCCAGATCAATATCCCGCCGCAGCCCGCAATTCTGCTCGAACTGTCGCGTTTGATCGACGAGCCGGACAACAATTTGGCGGCAATCTCGGAGCTGATCGAGCGGGATGTCGGCCTGTGTGCGGGTATCTTCAAGATGGTCAATTCATCTGCCTATAGCTTGCCGCACAAGCTGACCAGCATCTCCAAAGCTGTCTCGGTGCTGGGATTGATACAGGCGATGAACCTGATCAAGGGCATGGCGTTGCGCCGGGTATTGAATGGCAACGAGATGGCATACCAGAAATTTTGGGAGAGGTCGGAGGAAATCGCCGGTCTGGCATCAATCATTGCCGGGCGGCAGGTGACGGTATGCAATATCGCGATGGATCAAGCCTACATGGCGGGGTTGTTTCACGGATGCGGTGTGCCCATTTTGATGCAACACAACCCGGAGTACTGCAAGCAGTTCCGGCTCAATCGGGGCGGCGACTGGCCGGATTTTCGCGAGGAAGACCGGTTATTCGACACCGATCACGCAGTGGTGGGTTATATGGTGGCGAGGCATTGGAATTTACCCAATTTCATCTGCCAGGCGATCCGTTTTCAGCATGATCAACTCAATTCCGAATATGCCGCGCTGACTTTGGTGTCCATTCTGCAGATGGCACAGCATTTGCGGACGGTGTTGTACCGGGTGCGCGATGATCGTTGGGCGAAGATCGAGAGCCAGATTATCGAGGAAATCGGGCTCGGCAAAAACGAGGTGAATGACTTCATGGAAGATGTCCTGGAAGTATTCCACAACGGGAAACTGTGATGCGGGCACATGCTTCGCCTCTTGAAATTCCTCTGGCAACCCCCAAATGCGCAAGCGCTATTCATTAACAACCTGGAGTAAACATGACCGAAAGCACAACCACCAACCGCGAAACTTTGGGGTTTCAGACCGAGGTAAAACAGCTGCTGCAACTGATGATTCACTCGCTGTATTCCAACCGCGAGATTTTTTTGCGCGAACTGGCTTCCAACGCTTCCGACGCGTGCGACAAGCTGCGCTTCGAGGGGCTGCACAACGCGGCGCTGTTCGAAAACGATTCTGAACTGAATATCCGCATCGGCTATGACAAAACGGCGCGCACGCTGACCGTGAGCGATAACGGCGTCGGTATGAGCCGCGATGAGGTGATCAACAACCTCGGCACCATCGCCAAATCGGGTACGCGCGAATTCTTTTCGCGGCTGTCCGGCGACCAGCAGAAAGATGCCAATCTGATCGGCCAGTTCGGCGTGGGCTTCTATTCCTCTTTTATCGTGGCGGACAAAGTGACGGTGCTGACGCGCCGCGCCGGCGAGAACGCCGATCAGGGCGTGCGCTGGGAATCCGATGGCGGCGGTGAATTCTCCATCGAGATGGTGGACAAGCCCGCGCGCGGCACCGAAATCACGCTGCATTTGCGCGACGGCCAGGACGACCTGCTGGAGGGCCACAAGTTGCGCGAGATCATCCGCAAATATTCCAACCACATCGTCCAGCCCATCGTGATGTTGAAGGAGGAGTGGAAGGATGGCGCGCAGAAAATTACCGACGAGGACGAGACCGTCAATCAGGCTTCCGCGCTGTGGGCGCGCAGCAAGAACGAGATCACCGACGAGCAATACAAAGAATTCTACAAGCATGTCGGGCACGATTTCGACGACCCGCTGGCGTGGAGCCATGCGCGTGTCGAGGGGCGGCAGGAATACACGCAGTTGCTCTATATCCCGCAACATGCGCCGTTCGACCTGTGGGATCGCAACACCCGCCACGGCATCAAGCTGTATGTGCGCCGCGTGTTCATCATGGACGATGCCGAGCAATTG
>CAZMWC010000180.1:0-4986 GCA_964569805.1 uncultured Gallionella sp. | reverse complement strand
GGCCGAGAACTGGCCGCTCGGCGACAACCGCCTGAGTGACCGCCAGTGGCATCGATCTGCCCACCACTCATGCTGGCTGTCTCCCAAAAAGCGGCCATTGAATTCTTCATCTGCGCCAATTTATTAGCGCCTGCCGCCCAATAACGACCCCAGCACGCCACGAATAATTTCCCGTCCGACTGCCGAGCCGATGGAGCGCGCAGCGCTTTTGACGATGGCCTCGCCGACACCTTGGCGATTACTGGTGTGGCTGCCGGTTTTGCCGCCGCCAGCATTGCCAAAGATGCCGCCCAGTATTCCGCCGATTCCGTTACTGTCAGCAGATGCTTGCGCGGTCTGTTGCGCAGTTTGCCTTTCGTTGGTGCGCGCCTTGAGAATCTCATAAGCAGATTCGCGATCCACCGCTTTTTCATAATGTCCGGCGAGCGGTGAGCTTTGTATGGTGGCCTGGCGTTCGGCCTCCGTGATCGGACCGATCTGCGCTTGCGGCGGCACGATCAGGGCGCGCTCGACGATGCCCGGCGTGCCCTTCGCGTCGAGGCAGGAAATTAACGCTTCACCCACACCAAGCTCGGTGATGATGGTGGCTTCATCCAGCTTGGGGTTGTCGCGCATGGTCTCGGCGGCGGCCTTCACCGCTTTCTGGTCGCGCGGCGAAAAGGCGCGCAGCGCGTGTTGTATGCGGTTGCCGAGCTGGCCCAATACCTTATCCGGCACGTCGGCGGGGTTCTGCGTGACGAAATACACGCCGACACCTTTAGAGCGGATCAGGCGCACCACCTGTTCGATTTTGTCGAGCAGCGCGGCGGGCGCATCGTTGAACAGCAGGTGCGCCTCGTCAAAGAAAAATACCAGTTTGGGTTTTTCCAGATCACCCGCTTCCGGCAGATGTTCGAATAATTCTGAAAGCAGCCACAGCAGCATGGTGGAATACACCTTGGGCGAGGTCATCAGTTTGTCGGCGGCGAGGATGTTGATCGTGCCGCAGCCGTTTGCATCGGTCTGCATCAGGTCTTCGATGTTGAGCATGGGTTCGCCAAACAGCTTGTCGCCGCCCTGTGTCTCGATCTGCAACAGGCCGCGCTGGATCGCACCGATGCTGGCGGTGGAGATGTTGCCGTATTCGGTGGTGAAGTCGGCGGCGTTATCGCCGACGTGTTGCACCATCGCGCGCAAGTCTTTCAGATCGAGCAACAACAGGCCATTGCTATCGGCGATTTTGAACACCAGCGCCAGTACACCCTGCTGCACTTCGTTGAGATTCAACATGCGCCCGATCAGCAACGGTCCCATGTCGGAGATGGTGGCGCGCAGCGGATGCCCAGCCGCGCCGAACACATCCCAAAACGTCACGGGGTAAGCGCGATGTACAAAATTCTCCAGCTTGAGTTGTTCGATACGCGCCGTCACTTTTGCATTGCCGCCCCCGGTTTTGCTCACCCCGGACAAATCACCTTTGATGTCTGACAAAAATACCGGCACACCGATGCGGCTGAATGCTTCCGCCAGCGTTTGCAGCGTGACGGTCTTGCCGGTTCCGGTTGCGCCGGTGATGAGCCCGTGGCGGTTCGCCATCTGCGGCAGCAGAATAAGTTCCTGCCGGTTGTTTTTGGCTATCAGTATCGGTGCGTTCATAACGGCTCGTATTGGGTTAAAGGGGCGGAAATGATACCATCGCGGGGTTGGTTTTTTGGGAACGGCATAATCGGCGGGGACCACGGATTTTTTGGAGAGCAATATGGCTGGACATAGCAAATGGGCGAACATCCAACACCGCAAGGGCAAGCAGGATGTCAAGCGCGGCAAGATATTCACACGGTTGATCAAGGAAATCACCGTAGCGGCGCGCATGGGCGGCGGCGATCCGGGTGCCAACCCGCGTTTGCGCCTGGCGATCGAGAAGGCGCGCGAGAACAATATGCCCAAGGATACCGTGGAGAACGCCATCAAGCGCGGCAGCGGCCAGCTCGAAGGTGTCAACTACGAGGAACTGCGCTACGAAGGCTACGGTATCAACGGTGCGGCGGTGATGGTGGACTGCATGACCGACAACAAAACGCGCACCGTCGCGGAAGTGCGCCACGCCTTCAGCAAGCATGGCGGTAACCTCGGTACGGACGGTTCGGTTTCGTTCATGTTCACCCATTGCGGGCAGATGATTTTTGCGCCGGGTACCGATGAGAACGGCCTGATGGAAGTCGCGCTGGATGCCGGCGCGGAAGATATTGCCGCCAACGACGACGGCAGCATCGAGGTAATCACTACGCCGCATGATTTTGTAAATGTAAAACAGGCGCTGGAAGCCGCAGGCTACAAACCAGAATTTGCCGAAGTCATTATGAAACCCGCCAACGAGGTGGAATTCAGCGGCGACGATGCGGTGAAAATGCAAAAGCTGCTGGATGCGCTGGAAGATCTGGATGATGTGCAGGAAGTGTATACGACGGCGGTGATGGAGGAGTAGCGGCAGGGCTGAATGCTGAGTACCGAGGCGCGGGGAAAAACAGAAAAGGATCGAATCACATTGAAAATAGCCCACCCAGTCCTCAATCCTCAGTCCTCAGTCCTCATTTTGGGCATCGATCCAGGCCTGCGCATCACCGGCTTTGGTGTCATCGACAAACAGGGGCAGCAATTGAGCTATGTCGCCAGCGGTTGCATCAAGACACCGGACGGCGAGTTGCCGGAGCGGTTGAAAGCTATCCTGAATTCATTGGGCGAAGTAATCGCACAGCATCAACCCAATCAAGTGGCGGTGGAAAAAGTGTTCGTAAACGTCAATCCGCAATCCACTTTGCTGCTCGGGCAAGCGCGCGGCGCGGCGATCTGCGCGGCAGTGCTGGCGAATTTGCCGGTTGCGGAATACACCGCATTACAGGTGAAGCAAGCGGTGGTCGGTAACGGTCATGCCGATAAGGATCAGGTGCAGGCGATGGTGCAACGCTTGTTGAAACTGTCCGGTGTGCCCGGTGCGGATGCGGCAGATGCGTTGGCCTGCGCTATCTGTCACGCGCATGGTGGGATGGGGCTGGGCGCATTGGCCACCAAGGGGTTTCGTGTGCGACATGGGAGATTGGTCTAATGATAGGACGGCTAACCGGCATCTTGCTGGAAAAAAATCCGCCGCAGATTTTGCTGGACGTGCAGGGCGTGGCCTACGAACTGGACGTACCGATGAGCACGTTCTACAACCTGCCGGTGCTGCACGAAAAAGTGGTGCTGCACACGCAACTCATCGTGCGCGAGGATGCGCATCTGCTGTACGGGTTTTTGAGCCACGAGGAGCGTATCGCGTTTCGCCAGTTGCTCAAGATCAGCGGGGTCGGCCCCAAGCTGGCATTGTCGGTGCTGTCCGGTTTGAGCCTCGCCGATCTCGCCGTGGCGGTCGCAAACAAGGAAGCGGGGCGGCTGACCAAAATACCCGGCGTGGGCAAGAAAACCGCCGAGCGGCTGTTGCTGGAATTACAGGGTAAATTTGTAGTCAGTGGTGTAACTTCGGCGCAAGGCGTGGCGGTCATGTCAGCCGACAACGACATCGTCAACGCCTTGCTGGCGCTCGGTTACAACGATAAGGAAGCGTGCTGGGCGGCCAAGCAGTTGCCCAAAGATGCGAATGTCTCGGACGGCATCCGCCAGGCGCTTAAGCTGTTATCCAAGGCGTAACTTTAAATCTCTGGTGATAGTCGAACATGAATAAATCGGGTAGAGAGACGAGTGGTTTTTTGGCAGAACTGGCCGGAGAAGCAACGCAGAAACTGGAGGCGAAACGCACCCGGGAGCAAGATCATCAGGCAATGACGCAAAGCGTAAATGCGGCCTTGGAGCGCACTTTTCAGTTCTTTAATTTGTTTGGCAAACATCTGGACACCCTGGAACCGGAGATTCCCCGCGTATACGTGCTGGATGGGAAGACCATGTTTACCCAATTGAAGTGGAAGGCGGGCAGGGTTGATTACCGCAAACAAGGCATGGCAGATAATGCCCTGATGGATCATGTGCTGTTTCATGTTTCGCTGGCTGTATCAGAACCTGTTGTCTTGAGCCGCAGTTGGGACAAGTTCGAAGAAACCAAAAAGGAGCTGCAAATCCTGGGGTTGCGCCCCATGGGAGATCTTGATGTTTTGTGGAAGAGCAGGCCTCAAAGGGATATTTTTGAAGTGCTTCTGGCTCCGGAGTTTTCGATTCGCATGAATTTCCAAGGCAGCTACGATGACGGGAGCGTGCAACTCTCCTGCAAAAACCTGAAAGGTTTTGGAGTGGATACATTCAAACTGCAACCGGAAAATATTCAAACCGGCTTGCTCGATGATATAGCCCGTTTCATGATCGGGCGCGCCGATTCGTTGCCGCAAAGCTTGCTCCGCGCACGTGTGATGAAGAGGCCGGAATGACATCCGGCAGACAAAATGGAAGCCGCTGTAAATCAGTTATCAGCGTGAATCACAGCGGTGCGTGTTCGCTTACCCGAGCACTTCAAAAACAAACATCACCATGATCCACAACGACAACCTTTCCGCCGAACCGAGCCATGATTCCAGCCGGATAGTTTCCGCCGCGCCCGCCTCGCAACAGGAGGAGGCGCTGGAGCGCGCGCTGCGCCCCAAGCAGCTCGATGAATATGTCGGGCAGGAGAAAATACGCGGGCAACTGGAAATATTCATCCAGGCCGCGAAGATGCGCAAAGAGCCGCTCGATCATGTGCTTCTGTTCGGCCCGCCGGGGCTGGGCAAAACTACACTAGCGCAGATCATCGCGCGCGAGATGGGCGTCAACCTGCGCCATACCTCCGGCCCGGTGCTGGAACGCGCGGGCGACCTTGCGGCGCTGCTGACCAATCTCGAACCCAACGACGTGCTGTTCATCGACGAGATACACCGCCTCTCGCCCGTGGTGGAAGAGATTCTGTACCCCGCGCTGGAGGATTACCAGATCGACATCATGATCGGCGAGGGGCCGGGCGCGCGTTCGGTGAAGATCGTCCTGCCG
>CAZMWC010000179.1:0-4996 GCA_964569805.1 uncultured Gallionella sp. | reverse complement strand
CGCGCCAACCAACAATGGGATGCGTATTGGGTAGGGGCGATTCGTGAATTGCCCCGCCACATCAGTTTGAATCGTACCCTTTGAAGGAGCTGTTCAAGCCGATACAGCACGACTAGGTTATAATCGCGCCGGAATTCCTACCGATTTTTCTGTGAACTCTGTGGCTTGAACCACGGTTTTCAGGTTGAAACAAGGGCGCGCCGCGCCCCTGCTGAATGGTTGTTACGTGCCATTATGGCGGGATGTCATTGACCTCCGCCTTTTAGGTTTTTAGTTTTAGTTTTTTGATTGCGAGCCCCTTATGATGCGACTTTACTCTGGCACAATCTGCCCATACTCACACCGTTGCCGTATCGTCCTGTACGAAAAGGGAATGGATTTCGAAGTGATCGATGTGGATTTGATGAATCGTGCCGAAGACCTGGCGGTGATCAATCCGTACAACAAAGTGCCCGCTCTGGTCGAACGTGACCTGATTCTGTATGAGGCCAACATCATCAATGAATATATCGACGAGCGCTTTCCGCACCCGCAACTGATGCCGCCCGACCCTGTCATGCGCGGAAGGGCAAGGTTGTTTCTGCACCGCTTTGAGCAAGAGCTTTATCGCCCGATGGATGCGATAGAACAGGGCGGCAAGGTCGCAGACAAATCACGTGCAGTGATCCGCGACAACCTGACCCAGCTGGCGCAGATATTGACCAAACAAAAGTTTCTGCTGGGCGATGAATTTTCCATGCTGGATGTTGCGATTGCGCCACTGCTGTGGCGGCTTGAACACTATGGCATTCAGATGGGCAAAGATGCCACGCCGATGATGAAATATGCCGAGCGATTATTTTCACGCCAGGGCTTCATCGACGCATTAACCCCCTCCGAAAGGGCGATGCGAAAATAATGGGAATCACCAGGTGAGCGACCTGTCCACGCGCCCCTACCTGATACGTGCGATCTACGAATGGTGCGTAGATAGCGGGCTGACTCCTTATCTTGCAGTGCGCGTTGATGATCAGACTGAAGTTCCTCGCGCTTATGTGAAAGACGGCGAGATCGTACTGAATGTAAGCGCTGGCGCGGTACGCAATCTGGAGCTGGGCAACGAGTTCATTACCTGCAACGGACGTTTCGGCGGCACGCCATTCAATATCATGGTGCCCGTTGCCGCAATCATTGGCATCTTTGCCAAGGAAAATGGGCAGGGTTTGGTGTTTCAGGGCAGCGACTCGCAGCAACCGCCGCCGACCGCCAATAGCGGTGATGATGCGCCGAAGCACAAACCGCACAAGCCCAATTTGAAGATTGTAAAATGACAAAAGCCGCAGAAATGCGGCTTTTGTGTTTGGAGCTTGCGACTTATAGCCAAACCGGGGTTCGCTATTTGCTACAAGCTACCCGCCACAAGCTCAAAATCAAACCTTGAATTTCCCCACAAGACGTTGCAGCGTGTCTGCCAGTTGCTGCAGATGCTGCGCATCTTCCGCCGTTTCTTCCACCGACTTGGCATTTTCTTCAGCCATCCCGGCAATACGGTCAACGTTCTTGGATATTTCGCCGCCAGCCACGCTTTGTTCCTGCATGGCACGGGCGATTTCATCGACCCTGGATCTGGTCAGGTGCGTTCCTTCGTTGATCTTCGCCAAAGATTCGGCTGCCTGGGTTGCCATGGAAACGCCCTGGCTTACCCGCGCACCGCTGGCGCGCATGGCTTCGACTACCGAATTGGTATCCTTCTGGATGGTATCGATGGTGCGCGAAATATCCACTGTGGCGACACCGGTACGCTCGGCAAGTTTGCGTACTTCGTCCGCCACCACGGCAAAACCGCGTCCCTGTTCGCCGGCGCGAGCCGCCTCGATGGCGGCATTAAGCGCCAGCAGATTGGTCTGGTCGGCAATTTCACGAATGACACCAACGATATTGCCGACTTCACGTGAACGCTCGCCCAAGGCTTCCACCTGAAGTGAAGTCGAGGATACGCCATCCGCCAGCGCGGTCATTTCACCGGATACATCATGCACGATTCTGGTGCCTTCATCCGCCAGATTGCCGGCCTCCTGTGAAGATTCCAAAGCTTCACGGGCGCGTTCGGCCACTTGCCCGATACTGGCAGTCACCTTCTCCACCGCCACGGCGGTGGAAGCGGAGGCCTCCTGCTGATCATGGGAGCCGCTGCGGATACGCGCGCTGGCGGAAGCGAGTTTTTCCGCCGCCCCCGATAGCTGCGAAACGACGTTGCTCGTTTCACGGATGATGCCTTGCAGTGTTTCGGTAAAACGGTTAAAGGCGGTGGAGGTTTGCCCGATCTCGTCTGTGGTATCGGCAACCAGGCGGCGTGTCAGATCGCCTTGCCCGGTAGCGAATTCCGCCATGGAATTACGCAGGCTGTCCAAATGCCGCAGCTTGTTGAAAAATAGGATGGTGTTTAAAACGGTGACGATAATCATGGCAAAGAACAATGCTATGTAGCCCACCACCTGTGTCATTGCGATCTGCGCGGTTTTTTCCGCCACATCAGTGCCGAATTTGGAATAAGCCTTTGAAACCGCGAGAATAGAGTTGATCGCGGTGGTGGATTTTTCGATCCATTCCGAACTGGTCAAATGGTAGCGTTTGTCGCCGGCAGGTTGGGTGCTCCCATCCATCTCGGCATACACGCGCTTGCGTATTTCGCTGAAGCTGCCCAGAAAATTCTTTTCCATCTCGGTAATGGCGGCGATGACCTGCGTATCCATGCCGGGTATATCGCGTATAAACAACAGCTCGGCCAGATTCTGCTCGGTGGTCTGGCGGAAAGACTTGAGCCGTTGCAACGTACCATCCGACACCGGCGCGTTGCTGTTGATGACCGGCGCGACGGTGGCGCGTTCCAGGCCAGCGTATTCGGAGGCCATCCAGGCATAATGCTTGGCAGTGAGATTGGGGTAAGTGATCTGTGGCGGGAAAGCGGGCCCGCCAAAAGCCGCGACGCGCAGGCGCGCGCCCCGGTTGATCAGGTCGGTCATGGTGGGTATCCACTCGGCCACCTGGATATCGCGCTCCGCCTTGACCAGACTGCTGTCCACGCGCTGGCGCGCTGCGGCCAGCTTGGCATAGCCTTCGGCCGCCTGCTTGCGTGCCAGCGCCAATGAAGGGCTGGCGAGCGGGTCAATCTCCAGTTCAGCTGCCAGAGTATCGGCCTCGCGCCAGAAACCATCACTTTTGGCACGCAGCTCGGCTATTTTGGTGCGCCCCGCCTCTGCCGCCGGCCCGCTTGAGCTGAGCAAGCCAGCCGCCACACCACGTTCGATAGCCTGGAATGCGGCGGCGGAAATAATGTTATCGGCCATTTTGTTGGCTTGCATCGTGGTGATTTGGATCCGGTAGGTGCGCCAACTATCGTAGGAGTAGTAGCCCGCGATCCATAACAGCATCAGTGGCGCGCCCAAGCTGGCCAGGACGATAAAGCGGAATTTAAGGTTGTTGAGTTGATGAAACATAAGTTACTCCCTGTGCAATTTGGGTTTTATTTCTTTCGGTTCGCAGAGTCAATGCCCGCGTCGAGTGGCGAATCCTAGCATATTTCAAGAGCGGTAAAGGGTGAATAGGGGTGCTGTAGCAGAAGCGGTTTATCACGTTAAATTGAGCCGCCGATACTGTACCGCTTCAGCGATATGTTGGGCGGCAATGTGATCAGCCCCTTCCAGATCGGCGATGCTGCGCGCCACTTTGAGCACGCGATGATAGGCGCGCGCGGAGAGATTGAGGCGGCTGATGGCCTGTTGCAGCAGTGCGGCACCCTGCGCATCGGGAGCGCACAGCGCGTCGATTTCCGTCACGGAAAGTTGCGCGTTGGCCTTGTCCTGGCGCGCGAGCTGGCGTTGCCGCGCAATCTCCACACGCGCCTGCAAGTCGGTGCTAGCTTCACCATCTGCTTTGTTGAGCAAGTCATTTTGTGCCACAGCAGGCACTTCGATCTGAATATCGATACGATCCAGCAGCGGGCCGGAGATTTTGCTGCGGTATCGGCTGACTTGATCGGGTGTGCAACGACACTTGCCGCTATAGTGGCCAAAATAGCCGCACGGACAGGGGTTCATCGCGGCGATGAGCTGGAACTGTGCCGGAAAATCAGCACGCCGCGCGGCACGCGAAATGGTGATGCGCCCGGATTCCATCGGCTCACGCAAAACTTCCAGTACGCTGCGCTCAAATTCGGGTAATTCATCGAGAAATAGCACCCCATGCAAAGCCATGGAAATTTCGCCGGGACGCGGATTACTGCCGCCACCTACCAGCGCCACGCCGGAGGCGGTATGGTGCGGTGCGCGATAGGGCCGGGTTTTCCATTTCGCCACATCAAAACCGCCATCCAGCGATTGTAATGCCGCGCTTTGTAACGCCTCGGTTTGTGTCATTTGCGGCAGGATGCCGGGGAAGCGCGCCGCCAGCATGGATTTGCCGGTGCCGGGCGGCCCGACCATCAATACGCTATGCCCGCCGGCAGCGGCAATTTCCAATGCGCGCTTGACTTGCGCCTGGCCTTTTACTTCGCGCATATCCGGGTAGTGCGGCGGAACGGTTTGCGGCTGGCTGGTATAGGGCGTTAGTAATTCGCGCCCGGCGAGGTGCGCGGCCACTTGCAGCAGCGATTGCGCCGGGTACACGGTAGCCTCTTCCACCAGCGCTGCTTCGGCGGCATTCGCCTGTGGCAGGATGAAGGCGCGCCCGCTGTTGGCGGCGCGGTAGGTCATTGCCAGCGCGCCGCGTATCGGGCGCAGCTCACCGGTCAATGCGAGTTCCCCGGCGTATTCGTATTCGGCGAGCTTATCGGAGGGAATCTGGCCGGTGGCGGCGAGGATACCCAGCGCGATGGGCAGGTCAAAACGCCCACTTTCCTTGGGCAGATCGGCGGGCGCGAGATTGACGGTAATGCGCCGCGCGGGGAAATCGAAACGGCAATTTTGCAGCGCGGCGCGCACCCGATCCTTGCTTTCCTTGACTTCGGTTTCCGGCAAAC
>CAZMWC010000178.1:0-4996 GCA_964569805.1 uncultured Gallionella sp. | reverse complement strand
GGGGCGCAGCGCCGGGTTTCTGACCGCCGCATCGGCCTTGGCGCGCCAGACAGAAGACGATGGCCCGCACCTGATCTACCTGCCGGAGCGCGTATTCGATGTCGAAAAATTCAAGCAGGACGTGCGCGATGCGGTGGCGAAATATGGCCGCTGCGTGATCGCCGCTTCCGAGGGCATTTCGGACAAGGACGGCAATCCGATCGCCACCAGCGGCGAACGTGATTCGCACGGCAACATCCAGCTTTCCGGCAGCGGCGCATTGGGCGACACGCTGGCCGCGCTGGTAAAAGACGCTTTCCCCGGACAAAAAGTGCGTGTGCGCGCCGACACCTTCGGCTACTTGCAACGCTCTTTCCCCACCATCATTTCCCCGATAGACGCGAAGGAAGCGCGCGAGGTAGGTGAGCACGCCGTGAATCATGCCGCCACTACCGGGCAACCCGGCTCGGTAGCGATACGCCGCCTGAGCAGCAAACCCTATGCCAGCGAATGCTTCATCACGCCGCTATCGACCGTGGCGCGTGTAGCTACCGAGATGAAGGATGAATACATCAACACGGCGGGCAATGATGTGACGCAGGCGTGGCTCGATTATGTCGCGCCGCTGGTGGGCGAATTGCCGAAAATGGGGCGGTTGTAATCCCCCATAGCCCCCGTAGAGTGCAATAAGTGTAGCGCATTGCGCCGGATGTTTTGAGATTTCATGCGGCGCAATGCCCGTTGGTTATTGCGCCCTACGGTGGCTATACTTCATGCGGGTTGTGATTCCGTTAATCCGCTTTGAACCCGCGATCCACTGTCCCGCCCGGGGCAAGAGAGGTTGTATATGGATGATGCCAAAAAGCTCAAGCTTCACTACGACTTTACCCAGGAGGATGCTGACCGTGTTTTGGAAGTGGGCTCAAAGCTCATTGAAGAAGCCCCGGATTTTGTCGAAGCCCTCTACAACTATCTGCTTCCAATCACCGAGGCCAGAATGTTTTTGTTGGATCAGGAGGTTGTCGAGCGGCATAAACAGCATCTCAAGAGGTGGTACATCAGTCTTTTTTCTGGTGATTATGATGCGGCTTATTTTGCCAATCTGATCCGGGTCGGCGAAACCCATGTCAGGATTGGCCTACCCACCCACTATGTGAATTCCACTATCAGCTTCGTTCGCCGCTATATTGGCAGCCGGATCGAGGCGCATTTCAAGGGGCGGGATGATCTGTTTTTGCTGGTGGGCTCATGCGAAAAGATACTGGACATCAATCTTGATGTGTTTACCGGTGCCTACCTGGAAGAGGAAATGATCGCTTATTCCACCGTTTCCAAATTCAAACTCAGCCTGATTGGCGTGGCCAAGAAAGTCTCGGACATGACCGATCTGGTTCTGGTTCTGGCGCTGATGCTGGTAGTGCCCTTCGTGGTCGGTCTTTTTGCATATGACATTTACCTGCTGGTGGCCAGCAAGGTGAGCATGGAAGAGGGTATCTTGAAGGTGCTGGGCAGCCTGCTGATTCTCTGGGCAGTGAGCGAACTGATGGAGGAAGAAGTTCGGCATTTGCGAGGCGAGGGTTTTGCCATTGCCGCTTTTCTCGGTTTGGCCATCGCGGCGATGATCCGCAAGATACTGATCACCTCTCTTTCAGGCGACAAGATGATCGAGCTGCTCAGCTACGGCGGCTCGTTGCTGGCCTTGGGGGTGGTGTACTGGGTGATTGTCAAAAACGATATTCGTATCGGAAGAGGTAAGGGCGAGCGCCGTAAATTCGGGCCACAGGATACGGATCACCGGGACTGATGGGAGTTTCTAAAAATTCAGTCCCCGTAGGGTGCAATAAGCGTAGCGCATCCCGGCATCCTGGTACGTGCGGTTGGACACCGGCATCATTATGGTCGTAGGGGCGATTCACGAATCGCCCTTTCACAAGCACCGTTCGCGATTGATGCAGTTCGTGCCTCACCGCATCCTACGGCTTTTAAATTGTTGTCATTTTTTGACATCATTTGACTGGTAAGAGACTAATGAACTTGCCCACCACCGCATCGCAGCTAGCCGCAAATATCTCTTTTGACGCGGATTCGCGTGAACTGTGTTGTGAGGGCGCGTGGCTATTGCGCTCGGCGGCGCAAACCGAACTGCGTATCGAGGCGTGTCTGGGAGCTATCGCGCTGCCGGGTAAAGGCGAGTTGCTGATCGACGCGCAAGCCATCACCGCGATGGATACCTCGGGCGCATGGCTGCTGCACCGCACCCGCCGCGCACTGGAGGCCGACGGGCACACCGTGCGTTTTACCGGCCTGCGACCGGAATTCGAAGCGCTGCTCCACATCGTTGCCACGCGCACTGCCGAACCTGTGGCAGAAAATACGATGCGGATGCCCGCGCCCGGCATACTGTCCCGTTTCGGCGAAAATGCCTGGGCGCACCTGCTCGGCGCGCTCGGGTTACTGTCTTTTCTCGGTGCCAGCACGGCCGCGCTGATGCGCGCTCTGGCGAGCCCGCGCCGCATCCGCTGGCGATCAATTGTGTACAACCTGCAAAGCGCCGGCGTGGCGGCGCTGCCGATCACCGGCTTGCTCTCGTTTTTGCTCGGCATCGTCATCGCCTATCAGGGGGCGGAGCAGTTGCGCCGCGTCGGCGCCAATATCTATATCGTCGATCTGATCGGCCTGTCGATGGTGCGCGAGCTCTCGCCGCTGATCACCGCCATCATTGTCGCCGGGCGCTCCGGGTCGGCCTATGCGGCGCAGATCGGCACCATGAAGGTGACCGAAGAAATCGATGCGCTGCGCACCATCGGCATCGGGCCGTTCGATCTGCTGGTGTTGCCCAAGGTGCTGGCACTGGCGATTGCCCTGCCGCTGCTCACCGTATACACCGATGTGATGGGCATACTCGGCGGCATGGTCATGGCGCGCGCCCAGCTCGATGTCGGTTTCAGCACTTTTATCGACCGTCTCGACGATGCGGTCAGCCTGACATCTTTCCTTATTGGCATCGGCAAAGCGCCGGTGTTCGCGGTCATCATCGCACTGGTCGGTTGCTACCAAGGATTTCAGGTAAACGGCAGCGCCGAGAGCGTCGGGCGGCAGACCACGGTGAGCGTGGTGCAGTCGATCTTTCTGGTGATTCTGGTCGATGCGCTGTTCTCCATCGCCTTTAGCTGGTTGGAACTATGAGCCCCGCCGCGACAGCCGATACGCGCGACAACGTGATCGAGATTCGCGATCTGAACACCCGTTTCGGCGCTGCGGTGGTGCATCGCGACGTGAGTTTTTCGGTGCGCGGCGGCGAGATATTCGCGCTGGTCGGCGGCAGCGGCTGCGGCAAATCGACCCTGTTGCGCGAAATTATTATGCTGCAACAACCGGTGTCCGGCTCGATACGGGTATTCGGCCAGGAAGTGATCGGGTTGCCAGACGAGCAGGCGATGCCGCTCAAACGCCGCTGGGGCATGATGTTCGAGCGTGGCGCGCTGTTCAGCTCGCTCACCGTGACGGAGAATGTCGCCATGGTGCTCAACGAGCATACCCGCCTCGATGCGGCGCTGATCGGCGAGATTGCCGCGCTCAAAATTGCGCTTACCGGGCTGCCGGCCGATGCCGGGTCGAAATATCCGAGCGAACTCTCCGGCGGCATGCGCAAGCGCGCGGCGCTGGCACGCGCGCTGGCGCTGGATCCTGAATTGCTGTTTCTGGACGAGCCGACCGCCGGCCTCGACCCGTCAAGCGCCACGGGTATCGATGAACTGGTGCGCCAGCTGCGTGATGCGCTCGGGCTCACCATCATGATGGTGACGCACGACCTCGATCTGTTGTGGCGCGCCGCAGATCGCGTCGCGGTATTGGGTGAGGGGCGCATCCTGGGCAATGGTACGATGCGGGAGCTGGCCGAATCGGAACATCCGGTGATCCGCGAATATTTTTACGGCCCACGCGGGCGTGGCGCACGTGAGCAAAGCGCCAAGGAATGCGGGGCAGGGGAGCAGGCATGGAATCGAAAGTAAATTTTGCGGTAGTCGGCGCGTTCGTACTGGCGCTCGGCGCGGCGCTGGTTGGCGGTGTGCTGTGGCTTTCCGGCGGCAAGTCCTACAGCAGGACCTACGATACTTATTTGATCCACATGAGCGAATCGGTGTCCGGCTTGAGCCTGGATGCCCCGGTGCGCTATCGCGGCGTGCAGGTCGGCAGCGTGCGCAGTATCGAGCTCGTGCCGGGCAACGCCGAACTGGTGCAGCTTACGCTCGACATCGAGCGCGGCACCCCGGTAAAGCAGGACACGGTGGCGGTGTTGCAAGTGCAGGGGCTGACCGGCATCGCCCACGTCAATCTCTCCGGCGGCAGCGGCGATGCGCCACCGCTGAAACCTGGCACCGGCGAGAAATATCCGGTGATCAGCACCGGGCCGTCGCTGATGCTGCGCCTGGATACCGGGGTTACCGCGCTGCTCGGCAATCTCAACCGCAGCAGCGAAAATGTCAACGCGCTGCTGGACGAGGAAAACCGCGCCGTACTGCGCCGCACGCTGGCCAATCTGGATCGCCTGTCGGGCGCGCTCGCGGCGCATGCCGGCGAAATTGATGCCGGGCTGCGCCTCACCTCGCGCACGATGCAAAACACCGAGCGGTTGACCGCGCTCGCAAATGCCGAGCTACCGCAACTGCTCCGGCACATCCAGCGCAGTGCGGACGCTTTTGACCGGATGTCCGATACAACCGCAAACACCGTTGAGAGCGTGCGTGCAGAAACGCTGCCCGAAGCGCGTCAGGCGATCGCCGAACTGCGCGAGCTCACCGTCTCGCTGCGCCGTTTCAGCGAGGCGCTGGAACATAACCCCGGCATGTTGTTGCAAGGCCGCCCCGCAGTGCCGCCGGGGCCGGGTGAATAACACCGCATCGCACCCTGCGGCTATGCATCTTCAAATATCCAGCCGGGCGTAGGGTGCAATGAAATTGCACCCATTTTTGTAACTACTCAAGTCGAAGCGATATGCTCAAAATATCCACAAACA
>CAZMWC010000177.1:0-5015 GCA_964569805.1 uncultured Gallionella sp. | reverse complement strand
CATTCGGCGGATAGCTTTGCATAGCCATCTGACTAAGCGATCAAAAAACGATCGCCAAGTCATTGGATAACGCCTTCGGCTCATCCGCCCTACGAGGATGCCGGTAGGTTCCAGACAATGTTTCACAATTTATGATTTTCAATACTACCCTTGCCCTATGAGGTGAAATTGAACACAACCGGACAGCTAAAAACATTTGCTCGAAACCTGCAACAGCGGTTGGTCGAAGCGCAGCCGAGGCACGGCAGTTTTCCCGCCTATGTGGTCGTGTTTGCGCTGATGGGTATTTCCCTGTTGGCGCGGCTGGCGATGGCTCCCGTAGATGCCGGGCTGCAATATTTGACCTTTTTCCCGGCGGTCACGCTTTCGGTGGTGCTTGGCGGATTCTGGCCGGGAATATTCGCGACGATGATAGGCTTGTTGCTGGCCACGTTTTTTTTCACCCCGCCTTTTTACTCGTTTTCAAGCGAGGCCTTGAGTACGAGTTTCTGGTCAAACATGGTGTTTTTCCTGGATGGGGTCATCGTGTGCGCCTCCATCGAGGGCATGCATCGCTATCGCGCAAAATACGCCGCAGAATTACAAGAAGCCAGACATCAGGAAGCGCGCGTGGTGGAGCTCAACAAGTCGCTGGACGAATTTGCCTACATCGCCGCGCACGATCTCAAGGAGCCGCTGCGCGGCATACACAACTACGCGAGTTTTCTCAAGGAAGACCACGCCGCCCAACTGGATGAGAGTGGCAGGCAATACTTGGACAGCATCCAGCGGCTGGCCGAACGGCTGTCTACCCTGATCGACAGCCTGCTGGCCTACTCCCGTCTGGGCAGAGCAGAGCTGGTTAAAGCCCCGGTTGATGTGGATGCCGTCGTTGACGCGGTGGCGGAAGACTTGAGCCGTTTATGGGCGAAGGAAGGTGTCGAGCTGCGCCGCAATGGTCGACTGGGCACGGTGCAGGGCGATGCCGCGCGCATCGGCGAAGTGTTCCAGAACCTGTTTACCAATGCGGCAAAATATAACGACAAGCCCCGGAAATGGATCGAGGTCGGCTGCGACCGGAGCGGTGCCCAGCCGGTTTTCTACGTGCGCGATAATGGCATCGGCATCCCGCCGCAGCATCACGAAAACGTCTTTCGGATATTCAAACGGCTGCATGAGCAAAACAAATACGGCGGGGGCACCGGAGCCGGCCTGACCATTATCAAGAAAATCGTCGAACGCTACGGCGGGCGCATCTGGCTGGAATCCGCACCCGGAGAGGGGACGGTGTTTTATTTTACTTTGAGCGGAGGAAAATAATGGTAGAGAACAATTCGCAGCTTATTCTGATCGTCGAGGACAACGACGACGATTACATTGCCACCATGCGCGCTTTCAAAAAAGCCAATTTTGCCAACCCGGTCCGGCGTTGCACCAATGGCGATCAGGCGCTCGATTATCTTTTTCAGCGCGGCGAGTTTTCCTCCCCCGGCAAGGCTCCCCGGCCCGGCCTCATTCTGCTCGATTTGAACCTGCCCGGCACGGACGGGCGGAGCGTACTGCACACCATCAAGGCCGCGCCGGAGTTGCTGAAGATTCCGGTCGTCGTCCTGACGACATCCAATGCCGAGCAGGACATCGAACAGTGCTACGCCGCCGGGGCGAATTCTTACGTGCAGAAGCCGGTGGATTTCGAGGGGTTCATCCGGGCAATTGCGCGGCTCTCCGAATACTGGCTGAAAGTGTCCATCCTGCCCAAGGGCGGCAAATGAAAAAGCGCAGCATACGAGGGATTTTTGCCCGGGCATCCGAATGACCGCAACCATCCTTATCATCGACGACAATGAGGACGACCTGCACCTCTGCCAGCGCGCGCTTGAAAATTTTGGCTGTAACATGGAACTGGCTTCGACAGCGGAGGCCGGGCTCGCCCATATAGCCGTGGCCAGGCCCGACCTGATCCTGCTCGACTACAACCTGCCGGGTATGGATGGGCTCGGCTTCATGAAGCAGCTGGCCAAATACTCTGACACCCACATTCCCATCATCATGCTGACCGGCGTGGACAGCGCGGCGGTAGCCGTCGATGCCATGAAGTATGGCGCAAATGATTACCTCACCAAGGACATCGAAGGGCGATATCTGACGCTGCTGCCGGGTGTGGTTGCACGTGTCATGGCCGCTCATGAACAACACGAACAGTTGCGGCAGTTGCGCCGGGAAACCGAGGCGCTGCTGCACCGCAACCTGGTAATGATGCAAAACTCCATGGATGGCATCCACGTGATGGATATGCGCGGCAACCTCGTGGAGGCCAATGATGCCTTTTGCCGGATGCTGGGTTACACACGGGAAGAGGCGGCACGCCTCAGCGTGGCCGATTGGGATGCGCAATGGTCGGCTGAGGAGTTGCGGAAACAATTCAGGGAACTCGCCCGCAAAAGCGCCAGGTTCGAGACGGTGCACCGCCGCAAAGACGGATCGGTGATCGATGTCGAGATCAGCGCATCCGGTATCGAGATCGAGGAACAGTTATTTATTTATGCTTCCAGCCGCGACATTACCGAGCGCAAGAAAGTCGAAGCGATGCTGAAGCAGCACAAGCTGGTGATCGACACCTCGATAGACGGCTTCTGGGTAACCGACCTGCAGGGCAATTTGCTGGAAGCCAACGATGCCTACGCAAAGATGTCCGGCTATACGGTGGCAGAGCTGGTAAACATGCACGTCAGTCAACTGGAAGCAAAAGAGCCGGCTGCCGATGTCAAGGCGCATATCGAAAGATTGATTTTGCAAGGTTATGAGCGTTTTGAGACACGCCATCGCCGCAAAGATGGGCAAGAGATCGATATCGAAATCTCCGTTACTTATAGGGCTGATCCGGGCCAACTCGTCGTTTTCTGCCGCGACATCAGCGAACGCAAGCGCGCCAGCATCGAGGTGCAGCACAGCCAGCTCCTGCTCAATGAAGCGCAACGGCTGGGGAAACTCGGCAGCTGGGAGCTGGACTTGCTGGGCGGCAGGCTGCATTGGTCGGATGAGATGTACCGGATATTCGAGATTGACCCGGCGCGGTTCACCCACACCTATGAGGGCTTCTTGGGCGTGATACACCCGGATGATCGCGACAAGGTGAACCGGGCATATACAGAGTCGTTGCAGAACCGCCAGCCCTACGATGTGGAGCATCGCCTGCTGTTTGCGGGTAGGCGCATCAAGTGGGTGCGCGAGCACTGCGCCAGCACGTTTGACGCTTCGGGCAAGCCGCTGCGCTCGGTGGGCATGACGCAGGACATCACCGCAAGCAAGAAGGCCGAAGCGGAGACACTGAAAAGCGAAGCCAACCTGCGTGCCATGCTGGATAACTCTCCCTATATGACCTGGTTGAAAGACAACAAGGGCCGTTACATCACGATCAACAAAGTATTTGCCGATTACCTCCGGCTGGATGATGCCAGTCAGGCCATAGGCAAAACCGATCTGGATTTTCAGCCAAAGGAGCTGGCGGAAAAATACCGCGCCGATGATGCCGAGGTGATGGCGGCACGCCAACGGAGGACGGTCGAGGAAGCGGCGTTTGACGGCAGAAGCACCCACTGGGTGGAAACTTCCAAAACCCCCATTATCGATGCGCGTGGCAAGGTGCTGGGTACGGCCGGCTCTGCCAGAGATGTCACCGAACGCAAGAAGGCCGAGGAAAAAATATTGCTGGAAAGCGAGGCCGAACACCGGCGCGCGGAGCTGCTGGCGCAGCAGTTCGGTCATTTGCTGCAAGGCTCGTTCAATGAAATCTACCTGTTCGATGCCGACTCCCTGCATTTTCTTCTAACCAGCGAAGGCGCAGAGGAAAGCCTGGGTTACTCGGAGGATGAGCTGCGCCGACTGACTCCGCCCGATTTGGAGCCATCGTTTACCCGGAAGAGCTATGAAGAGCTGGTTGCCCCGCTCCGCAGCGGCGAACGGCAATCGCTGCTTTTCGAGACTTTCCATCGCCGCAAAGATGGCACGACTTATCCGGTGGAAGCGCGGCTCCAGCTGATGGAGGCGGAGCCCCCCGTGTTCATGGCTATCATCCAGGACATCACCGACCGCCGCCTTGCGGAAAACCAATTGCGGGAATTTTCGACGCATCTCCAGAACATACGCGAGGAAGAAAAAGCCAGCTTCGCGCGGGAAATTCACGACGAACTGGGCAGCACGCTGGCCGCGCTCAAAATGGACGCGAGCTGGCTGACGCACAAGTTGTCGGGCAAGGCGGAAATGCTGGCTTTGCAGGAGTGCACCAAATCAATGTCCGGCCTGCTCGACAATCTGGTAGCCGCCACCCGCCGCATCATCACCGACCTGCGCCCGACTATGCTCGACGATATCGGCCTGTCGGCGGCGCTTAAATGGCATGCCGACCAATTCCACCAACGCACTGGCATCGAATGCCGGTTTGTCTGTGTCTGTAGCGATGACGATGACGATGACTGCGAAAAATATGCGGATGAATTTGACAGGGCGCTGTCGATTAACCTGTTCCGTATCTGCCAGGAAGCGCTTACCAATGTCTCACGGCATTCCGGCGCATCCGAAGTATCTATCGAACTGCATCTGGATAGCGAAGAAATTGCCCTGTCAATCAGCGACAATGGCCACGGTCTGCCGGAAGGCCATACCATTGCCTCGACCTCACACGGCATGCGCGGTATGCGCGAGCGCGCCGCACAGTTGGGCGGCAAGATCGAATTCGGCAGCCCGCCCGGCGGCGGATTGAGTGTGACGGTGATATTGCCGCTGGCTACCGGGAACAAGGTAGCAGAACGCCTGATCGACATCAGGCCAATAGAGTGAATTCGGCGTGCGCGCGCTGCACATTCGTCAGGAGCGCGATCTGGCGCTGGAGCAAAGCCAGCAACATCTTACGCAACTGCGCAAGAGGTCTGGAAGATACGGGTGCGATCCAAACTGATGTGTCATCAATCGCGTCAACCGGCAGTGGGATGCGTATTGGGTAGGGGCGATTCACGAATCGCCCGGGCAATTCGTGAATT
>CAZMWC010000176.1:0-5026 GCA_964569805.1 uncultured Gallionella sp. | reverse complement strand
TCTTCGGTGATTTGCTGTTTGAGGCTCAATTGCTGCACCTTGGCCAAATCCGGCAGGTTAGCGATTGAAGGCTAATAGAGCTTGGGAGGCAGCGTCTGGTTACGCAGGCGCTTGTAGTGGCGCTTCACGGCCGCAGCCAGTTTACGCTTACGTTCCGCTGTGGGTTTTTCATAAAACTCGCGGGCGCGCAAATCTGTCAGCAACCCGGTCTTTTCCACGGAACGCTTGAAGCGGCGCATCGCAACTTCGAACGGCTCATTTTCTTTAACACGTACAGTTGTCATGAACAAATTACCTTCTACCAAAAAATTGAGGGCGCGATTCTAGCAAAATGGGCGGACGGTCACAACTTGAATTTAGAGGCTCGAATTTAACGTGAAATAACGGAGTGTCTAATTGCATGGCTCTGTCCGCTTTGCGGCATGTTTTTATGACTGGATTCCGGTCTGCGCCGGAACGAGTGCGCCTAATGGATTATTTGGGATTATCCTAAAAACGCAGTTGGGTGGTATGTAGGTGCGAATTCATTCGCACGAACAAGAGGTTATGTGCGAATAAATTCGCACCTACAAGAGCAACGCAACATCTTGGATAAGCACAACATTCATCATCAATTGCGGTTTTTAGAATTATCAGGGGCGGCAACATTGCCATGCTCGTTAGGGAAATACAGATCAGCTCGTCATCCCCGCGAAGGCAGGGATCCAGCGCCTTGATTTAACTGGGTTCCCGCTTTCGCGGGAACAACAAAACCGAATAATCAATAATAATCAATTGGTTCGGCCAGCCCTTCGGCAAGCTCAGGGCGAACGGCTGATTTAATCCGTGTTTCCCCTAGGATGACAGGTGCTGCATGGAAGGTGCGGGCAAAATCGGCCAATGCGGATTTTGCAGATTGAAGCGCGGTACGCTGCCGACAATGTCCCGGCGTGCTGCGGCATAGGCTTCCAGCGTCCCAACATCGCGCCAGTAGGCGCGCTCTTCATGCTGCCGGATTCCCGGCACGTTATTGTTAGCGAAGTCGTAAGCATGCACCTGATGGCTATTTATCAAGCGCGGCAACACATGGCTGCCGAAATCGGTTTCACCGCACCGCGCCGCCTGCTCCAGCTCATCCACCAGCACATCGGCGTTAAACAGGTAATTGCCCATGGAAGCATAAGCGCTCTCGGGGCAGCATGGGATAGCCACCGGCGCTTCCGGTTTTTCCTGAAAATCCCATATCTCTCCGTCATGACCCGCAGCGATGATGCCAAATGATGATGCCTGCTCTATGGGCACCTGCCTTGCGGCAACGGTAATGTCGGCATTGCGCTCGCGGTGAAAATGCACCATCTGGCGCACGTCCATGCGATAGATGTGGTCAGCCGCAAAGACCGCCACCATATCCGGCGCATGCCGTTCGATCAGGGCGAGGTTCTGATAGACAGCATCGGCAGTGCCACGGAAACATCCGCCATGTTCGGGCTGCGGCAGCACCACGCGGACGAATCGCTCATGCCCGTTTGGCGCAAGTTTCCAGTTGGTATGAATATGCTTGATCAGGGATTCAGGCTTGTATTGGGCCAGCAGGTAAATGGAATCCATGCCGGAATTAACCAGATTACTGAGCACGAAATCCACCAGGCGAAAGCCTCCGAAGAATGGCAGGGCAGGTTTCGCATGAGTGAGTGTCAGTGGGCGCAGGCGCGACCCTTGGCCGCCGGCCAGCACTATCGCCAAAACCTTTTCAGGTTTCACCAGAATTTCGGATGTCATATGTGCCATGAATAAGCTCCAAAAATTAAGTTATAGAGGTTCCCTAAATAATAAACACGCAGGCTGCTCGGCTGTTGTATCCGCTGAGTGGTAGCGCCCGTTTCCGCTGCGATCGATCAGGGTGTCTGCTGCAGGCGCGCCTCATTGCGGCTCTCCCGATTCTCCAGCCAGGCCAGAGCAGGAGACTTTCCCGATCCAACTACGGCATGTGCATGGCTCACACTTTGATCGCAGTAAAAGCTGTAGCCGTTGCCGCCCGCTGCTTTAGTGCGATACATCGCAATGTCAGCCAGCTTCAGCAAGTCGCTTACCCTGCTGCCGTCGCGCGGATAGATGCTGACACCGATGCTGGTTGATGCCGACAACTCCAGTTTTCCGGCTTGCAAACGCTGCCGGAACGAGGCGACAATTTTGTCTAGCACTTTGGCTACGCTATCGAGCCCGTCGACCTCCGACAGGATCACCACAAATTCGTCACCGCCCAGCCGTGCGACCGTATCTTCCTGGCGTGTGCAACGCTTGAGCTGCGATGCCACCGCTTGCAGCAGCTCATCTCCGGTTGCATGTCCGTGTGAATCGTTGATCTGTTTGAAGCGATCCACATCAATATAGAGCAGCGCAACCTGCTTCTGCGCCCGCGCGGCGTGCGACAAGGCATGTTGCAGGCGATCCACGAACAAACTGCGGTTAGGCAAGCCGGTGAGGCAGTCATAGTTTGCCAGGTGTTGCAGATGTTCAAATTCCCGCACGCGTTGTGTTACATCCTGGCCGGTTGCAAAAAAATGGGTGATATTTCCCGATACATCACGGATCGGAGAAATGGTTTTCTCCTCGTGGAAAATTTCGCCGTTGCGCCTGCGGTTAATCATGATGCCGCGATAAGTGTGTCCGGCATGGAGCAACTTCCACAAGGCCGCATAAAAATCGGCTGACTGAAAACCCGACTTGAGGATCGCAGGGGTTTTGCCGACCACTTCCGCCTTGCTGAAGCCGGTCGCCTCCTCAAACGCCGGATTTACATATTGGATAACACCGTCGCAACCGGTGATCATCTGCAAATCCTTGCTTTGCTCAACAGCCTTGGCAAGATTGTTTAGGTCAGGCACAGACCGCGCCCGCACACCCGTTTTTTCACCAATACCGTGTAACTGGCTAAAATTCAGCGCCATCGCGTGAAAATCAGGTGAGTTTTCAGGTTTACCAAGAGTGCGTAGGCTATTGCTTTTCATCTCGTTGCTCCTTTTTCTTGGCTGTTGTGCGTCGGCTTGCATGTTGAGAAAACGCCCGTACCCGTCACGCCAGCGCACAGGCACCTGTATTTGCATTCGCTCTTGTCAATGTCATGGCGCTACCCATCCCGGCGATTTCCGCCGATGCGCCGCCCTCCATGACGTGGTGCATGGGCGCGATGAAGGTTGTGGGGAAATAGCCCCGGCTTATGATGGCGCGCTCGATGTTCTGGCGTATGCACCGGGTGGCGTAGGCCGGAAAACTGTAGTCGCCCTCCGGCTCAAACTTCTCCAGCGCTTGGGCGAGCCCATGATTGCCTTCCCTGATCAGGTCAAGAGGCATAGAGCCGCAATTGGCATAGCGTCTGGCGAGGTCAACCACCAGATGCATGTTGCAGGCGATCATTTTTCGCTTCGCGCCGACATCGCCCTTCCTGACAAGTCTGATGAGCGCCTGTTGTTGCTCCGCAGTCAGTTGTTCCTTGTTCAGCAACGGCATCCCGGTTTTGGTGAAATAGTGGGTACGCCTGAGCGAGAACGTCCCTGCCGGAGTGGGCAAATGCGCGATTCTGTCAGTCTCCGGCTCACACGGGACATTCTCTTCCGGACCAGCATACTTATTCATGGATGGCTCCTGCCGTAGTGGTTTTCAGGGAGGGTCATTCTGGCGATACGGCAGTTTTTAAAATATCGGCGCTTTACCTGATAAATATTGAGGAAATCCCGGAATCGCCCATCGGTGTTTGTCCTATGCCGCCGCCCCGCCAAACTCTGTAAACTGTCACCCGCTCCAATTGGCATAGGCAACCTTTTGGAAAGTGAAAACCCCACCTCTTGGAAAGTGAAAAACAGGGGGAAGGTCACCGCACGAGTTGCCCATACCTGCATGATGCATATCTTGTCCATTTTGAGGAGTTGAACCGTGATCCGGGTACTTATCGTTGATGACCATGCCATCGTGCGCCAGGGGCTGAGAAGGATTCTGGAGGAAGCGGATGGAATGAATGTTGAAGGCGAAGCTGCGAACGGAATTGAAGCGCTGAAAATGATGCGCGCGGCAGAGTGGGACATTGTTCTCCTCGACATATCAATGCCCGAGAAAAACGGGATAGACACCCTGAAACAAATCATGGAACGCAACAAGGAGGCGCAGGTATTGGTTTTGAGCATGTACCCCGAGGATCAGTACGCCGTCCGCATGATGAAAGCCGGCGCTTCCGGGTACCTGACCAAGGAAACCGCGCCGGAACAACTGGTCAAGGCAATCCGCACGGTGGTTGCGGGCAAGAAATACATCAGCCCAACCCTTGCAGAATTGCTGCTTCTGGAATGCGGAGCCGACTCCGGGAAACCGCCGCATGAAATCCTGAGCGACAGGGAATATCAGGTGTTGCGCCTGATCGGCTCGGGAAAGAAGGTGTCCGAAATCGCCGCAATGCTGTCGCTGAGCGTCAAAACCATCAGCACTTACCGCGCTCACATCCTCGACAAGATGAACTTGAAAAATAATGCTGAACTTATTTATTACGTGATGAATAACGGCTTGAAGGAGCAATAACTCTTGAAGAGGCGGGTGCGATTCAAACTGGTGTGGCATCAGTCGCGCCAATCGGCAAGGGGATGCGTATCGGGTAGGGGCGATTCACGAATCGCCCGGGCAATTCGTGAATCGCCCCTACGCCACATCAGCTCGGTAGGATGGGTGGGGCGCAGCGATACCCATCGTTAAGAATCAGCCAATAATTGATGGGTATCGCTGCGCTCCACCCATCCTACAATTCCTGCCTTCCTCACCTGCATGGTAGAATTCGCGCCTTTCCCGATTTTATTATCTTTAGGAATAGCCGCTATGTTCTCCAGAAAAAACACCATTGCCAATACCGACCCGGAACTGTGGGCAGCAATCCAGAATGAAACCCGCCGTCAGGAAGATCACATCGAGCTGATCGCCTCGGAAAACTACACCAGCCCGGCGGTGATGGAAGCGCAGGGCAGCCAGTTGACCAACAAGTATGCCGAAGGGTATCCGGGCAAGCGTT
>CAZMWC010000175.1:0-5045 GCA_964569805.1 uncultured Gallionella sp. | reverse complement strand
GCGCGTGCCGGAAACAATGGCCATGAACACTTGCTGCGCCGGTGTGTTGCTCACGGTCAAATCGAATTTCGTCTCCAATGGCTTATTTTCCGCCTTGGGCATTTCCACGCCCAGCGGAGGCAGCAGCGCATTGTTCACCGCGCTGGGTTCGCTCGGCCGGGTGCTGTCGATGACGGCCTGGTTCATTTCGCGCTGAATGGCTCCTGCTGCCTGATTTTTGCCATTTGGCGCGGCGCAGCCCGCCAACACGGAGGCCAGAAGACAGAAAATGGAAGGCAGAAGCGGGATTCTCATTTCTTATCCTCGCGCACTGGTTGGTCCTCGCGCACTGGTTGGCTTGCCTGTTGTTCTTCAGGCTGTACCGCACCGTGTTTATTTTTTGGTGCTTGCGGTTTTGTTTTCACTTTTTGGTCGGCTTTCATTCCCTTTTTGGCAGTAGATGCCACAGCGGTCATCTTCACGTCTGGAAACAACGTCAGCACTTGCCGACCCTGCGCACCTTGCAACACTACACTACCCTCGTATACGGCAATCAACTTTGCATCACCATGTTTACCCCCCAATTCAACGGTTTCACCGTCGATAATTGCGGCACGGCGTTTTTTTGAAATGATGATGGTTTGCAACCCTGTAGGTATGGCCTCGGCACCCATTGCTGTGGCCGGCGCACTGATGGAAGCGGGGGGTCGGGTCGGGTCGGGCAATTCTTCAGCGTTCAGAGAGCAGAAGACAGAAGACAGAAGACAGAAAACCCAGACCCGCGAAAACAGTCGCGGCGCAGCCGCACAAAGGCCCTGTCCTCTGTCCTCTGTCTTCTGTCCTCTGATTAAACCGTTAGCCATATCTTATCCATGCTCAAGGTGTACACGGTTAATGTCAGCAGCGCATCGGGGTATTTTTCCACGCTCAAACTGGCTTCCCCCCAAAACATTTGGGTCGGCATTTTTTCCAGCGCTGTGATGTAGCGCAGCATTTCCAAATAGCCGCCGCGCACAGTGATTTGCACGCCATGCTTGAAAATTTGTTTTTTTGTATCCTGTTGATTTGCTCCGGGCCGCTTTGGTACATCTGGCGAATTTGCGCCGCCATCTGCAATCGGCTTCTCGATCAACGGGCTTACCGGCAGGGTTTTCAGTGAAACCAGCTGCAGTTTGTCGTTTTTATTCAGAACCTGCTCCAGCAGAGCCGCCATTTTTTCCGGCTCGACCAAACGGTCGCGGCGGCTTTGCAGATAGCTATCCTGTTCCTGCAATTGTTGTTTGAGTTGTGTCAGCCGGACGCGCAGCGGCGAGCGTTCCGAATCCTGTTTGGCTTGCAGCAGATTTTGTATCTGCCCCTGCAATTCCTTTGCTTTTTCATTCTGCTGCACCACTTGAGCCGACAATATTTTTTGCTTGGACAATAGCGGGTTCAGCAGTGCCGCGTTCATCAGCGCAATGACCACGAACGCGGCAGCGGCAAAAATCATCGCGCGTTCGCGCAACGACATATTGTCTATTTTCGCGCGCACCGGCTCCCAATAGCGCCTCATTTTTTTGCCTCGCTATCCGGTGTCGAATACATCACAAATTCAACGTAGCGCGGCGTGGGTGCGCCCTTGTCAGCCGCATCGGCCTTGGGCTGTTGCATTTGCAAGGTGGAAAAGGTCTTGCCTCGCATGATGTTTTCCTTGCCCAAGCGCTGAATGTATGCAGGTAACAATTCGGGATTCACCACGCCTCCGCTCAAGCTTATTTGCGCGGCATCGCCGGTTATTTTGAAACCGGTCAACCAAATTCCCTGCACTACCTGGCGGGCAAAGGCGCTCATATACCCGGAATACCCGGTGGCATTGCCGAGCGCACCGCTTTTGAAGGTATCGACCAATTCGTTTTGCTCGGCCACCTGTTTTTCCAGGCGCCGCACCTCATCTTGCAAAGCAAGATTTACCTGCTGCAGGGAAAGCTCTGCGGAAAAACGCGCAAAACGCGCCTGTTCGGCGTTATTGCGTTTGATGCCCTCTTCCGATTGTTTGCCGAGCTGCCCGACCTGATAGTGCGCATAACCGTAAAAAAACAGCGATCCCACGACAACCAGGCCCAACGCCTGCAACATCGCCAGCAGCGAAAAATACTTGCGCTGCTTCATGAAAATCGGGTTGAACAGATTGATCTGCTGGCTCATGAAAGCCTCGGAAAATCGTAGCGAGCGCTTCGAGAGCAAGGCACACGGAGCGCAGCAAACGAGACATACCTGATTGGTAGGCGAGGAGCGAGCACCGCGTAACGCAGCTGTCGAATCGCGCAGTAGATTTTATGGGCTTTCATCATAAGACGCGCTGCTCCTGGCGCATGGCCGCACCCAGCACCGGCAATGCCTGCGCCGCAAATTCACTTTCGGCAAGTGCGGGGACGGCACTGATGTCCATGGCTTGTGACAAATCCAGCTTTTCTACTTTGGCATCTACCACCGAAGACAAAAATTCCACCAGGCCGGTATTGTCCGGCGCGCTCACCAACACACGGCTCACCGGGATGTGGTTGAACTGGCGATCAAAATAATCCAGCGAACGCTGCAACTCCAGCTCGACCCGATCACGATACTGTTCGCGCAGGTTTTCGTTGGCATCCTGCAACTGCCCGGCCGTGATTTCAGTACGCCGTGACAGGAATAGTTCGCCGCCTGTGGTGAATGTCATCAACCCGCCGTTGTCATCAAATGCCAATAGCACCAGTGCGCGGTCTTCCTGCTCAAACAGCGCAGCAATATTGCGTTGCGCCATTTCCGGAATATCAATCACCTCAAGCGCGATCTTCGCCTGTTCGAACAGTGCGATGCGTTTCTGTAGCGTGGTATTCGCCGCAGCAATGGCATACATCGATTGCGCGCGATCTGAACCGTATTTGTTCGAGGGAATTTGTAATACGTCCACCGTGGCATCATCAACAAGAAAGTTCAAGCTATCCTTGATCTTCCAGCGGATCGCCGTTTTCAATTCATCCACAGGCACATTGGGCGCGTCAACCAGGATGATTTGGTATTCTTCCGGGTCAAGCAGCGTGGTGAATGCGTAATTGCCCATACCCGCCTCACGGCGCAATTTTTCCAGCAAGGCCGCAGACACCTTACCGGTCTCGTGGTATTCGCAACGCACCACACGCGGCATTACCCCGCCAAATTCGATTTTTGCCAGATGAACGCCATGCCTGCCCAGGCAGATGGCAAACCAACCTTCATCGCGGCTTTTTGACTTGAATAACGAAGAAATGTACGGAATTCCCATAAGAAATCAGCCCGTAGCCAACCTTGGATCACATACAGACGATCCACGCGAACGCACCCTTTGACCTCCTCCTGCCAGGTCAAGTCGCCTCTGCGAAGGCAGTTTGGTCTTTTCTAGATAGATATCTTCTGCCATGACGTAATGTATTTTGCGGTCATGGCGATTATGAAGAATTTTGTGCAGGTTTAATTGGGTGAATAGCGGGGTATTTGCTATCTATTCAATGCATTTCACGTTATTCCTATAGCTGTTTAGTAGGTATTGGAGGGCAACTCTGAAGTGCGACTTCTACCCCCTCACTACCTGCTCTGGTTCACCAATCCTAGCTCCTGAATCTTGCGCGTCAGGGTATTGCGCCCAATACCCAGCAGGGTCGCAGCTTCGATGCGTCGCCCGTCGGTATGATGCAGCGCTTGCAAAATCAGGGTGCGTTCGAACTGCGCGGTAAATGTATCCATAATGCACTGATCACCGCGTTGCAGAGCCTGCGCCGCTTGCTGCGCCAGGGCAGCGCTCCAGTCGCTAGCAGGTGCCGATGTGCCAGTGGCGGATTCGCCGCGCCACTCTGGCGGCAGATCGGCGATCTCGACCACTTGCGATGGTGTCATCACGGTCAGCCAGTGGCACAGATTCTCCAGTTGCCGTACGTTGCCGGGAAATTCCTGCGCGGCAAGGTGTTGTAACGTCGCGTCGCTGAACTGCTTCTGCTCGACCGCCAGTTCGCGCGCGCTCTTTTGCAGAAAATATTTCGCCAGCAGCGGGATATCCTCACGCCGTTCGCGCAATGGCGGCAGGCGTAGCCGGATCACGTTCAGCCGGTGGAACAGGTCTTCGCGGAACAATCCTTGTTTGACACGCTCGTCGAGATCCTGGTGGGTTGCGGTGATGATGCGCACATTGGCCTTGATCGGCTGATGTCCGCCGACGCGGTAAAAGTTGCCATCGGACAACACGCGCAGCAAACGGGTCTGCAAATCGGCCGGCATATCGCCGATCTCGTCGAGGAACAGCGTGCCCCCCTCGGCCTGTTCAAAGCGACCGCGCCGTGTCGCCGCCGCGCCGGTAAACGCACCACGCTCGTGACCGAACAGCTCGGACTCGAGCAGATCCTTGGGAATGGCAGCGGTATTGATGGCGATGAACGGCTTGTCGGCGCGCGGGCTGTGGCGGTGCAGGGCACGCGCGACCAGCTCCTTGCCGGTGCCGGATTCGCCGTTGATCAGCACGGTGGCGTGCGATTGCGACAGCCTGCCGATGGCGCGGAACACCTCCTGCATCGCGGGTGCCTGGCCGAGAATATCGGCGGCGATCTCGACCTGCTCCATTTCACCCGACTTGCGCTTGCTCTGTTCGATCGCGCGCCGGATCAGGTCGAGTGCGTGGTTGATGTCGAATGGCTTGGGAAGGTATTCAAATGCACCACCCTGAAATGCCGAAACTGCACTTTCCAGATCGGAGTAGGCAGTCATGATGATGACCGGAATGAGCGGATGGCGCTGGCGCAGCGTTTGCAGGAAATCCAGCCCGGAGCTGCCCGGCATACGAATATCGCTAACCACCACCTGCGGCGTGTCATGGCTCAAGGCACGCAGCGCGTCGTCCGCTGTAGCGAAACTCTTGAACTCGATGTCCTCGCGCATTAGCGATTTTTCCAGCACCCAGCGGATGGAGCGGTCGTCATCTATGATCCAGACAGGTTTCATGTACACCTCTATAAATTCGTTTTACGGGCGAATCGCGGCGTTGCGTGCTCGCTCATTCCTCGCCTATCCAACCAGATATG
>CAZMWC010000174.1:0-5073 GCA_964569805.1 uncultured Gallionella sp. | reverse complement strand
ACCAATCCGCGTGGGCAGACGATAAAGCTGTCTGCCCACCCTACGATTATTTTGAGAACAAATTTACCCTGCCAGATCATTTTAGCCCCAGCACATCCTGCATGTCGTACATCCCTGCCCCATTCGCTTTCAGGAAGCGCGCGGCGCGCAGCGCGCCCAGCGCAAAAGTGGCGCGGCTACTGGCTTTGTGGGTGATTTCAATACGTTCCCCGGTACCGGCGAACAGCACGGTATGGTCGCCGACAATATCGCCGCCGCGCACCGTAGCGAAGCCGATGGTGGATGGGTCGCGTTCGCCCGTCACACCTTCACGGCCATATACGGCGCATTGCGCCAGGTCGCGTCCCAACGTTTTGGCGATGACTTCGCCCAAACCCAGCGCGGTGCCGGAAGGGGCATCAATCTTGTGACGGTGATGCGCTTCGATAATTTCAATGTCGTAGCCTTGCGCCAGAGTGCGCGAGGCAGTTTCCAGCAGCTTGAACACCAGGTTCACGCCGACGCTCATGTTGGGTGCAAATACGACACCTATATCCCGCGCCGCAGCGCCGAGTTGCGCCTTTTGCTGTGCATTAAAACCGGTTGTGCCGATCACTGCGCCCACACCGAGTTTGCGACAAATATCGAGGTGATGCAGCGTGCCCTCTGGGCGAGTGAAATCGATCAACACATCCGCGCCCTGCAAGGCTGCGTTCACGTCCGCACCGATTTTTACACCGCATGACGCGCCGCACAATTCCCCCGCATCCTTGCCAAGCAGCGGGCTGCCGCTGTATTCCAGCGCGGCATGCAACGTCAGATCATCGGCTTGCGCCACGCACTCCAGCAACACCTTGCCCATGCGCCCGCCGCATCCGGCAATGGCGATTTTGATCTTGCTCATGTTCTGCACCCTTTGTTATTTGCCCGTTTTCTTGCCAGCGCGCTCTTCGGCGATCAGCCAGCGATCACCCTGCTTGACCATATGCAAGGTTTTTTCCAATTCATCGCGGTAAGCATCCGAGCGGTAACTCTGCATGAATGAAACTGTTGCATGGCTGTCATCCTGAACACTGACATTAGTATTATTCAACGTAACTTCGATGACTTTTGGTTTGCTGATACGGCCCATGCGTTGTTTTTCCCACGCATCATGGCTCATGTTTTGCGGCGCAAAGTCTGGTGTGTAAGCGCCCAGATACTCACGCACATTCTTGGATGACCATGCCGCCACCCATGCTTGCACGCTACTCAACACCTCTGCTGCGGGGTCGGTTTTGGCCGTTGCCTGCGTGGCAACAGCATTTTCTGCCGGCTCCGACACGGTTGGCGCAGGGTCAACCAACGGCTTCATCTGTAGCAGCTTCCCGTCTTCCTCTACCCGCGCCAGATTGTCGCCCTCGAAATACACCGCCAAATGCTTCTTTTCGACCAATTCGCCTTGCTGTGCCAGACGGTAGGCATAATCCCAGCGATTGCCGTGAAATGCGTCGCTGATCATCGGCGTGCCCAGCACATAGCGCACCTGCGCTTTGGTCATACCAAGCTTCAGCTTGTCGCGCATCTCCGCCGTTATCAGATTCCCCTGGCGGATTTCCATCTTGTACGGCGACAGCGCGGGAACATGCAGATAGCTGCATGAAGACAGTAATACGGTAAGCAGGCTTAACGTAAAACTCGCGCAGCGATTCATTTGCCCGGCTTCGCCCCCCTCGCTGCGCTCTCCCCGCTTGCGGGATAACCAGCGACTTGGCTGCGGTCGTTTGCAGCCTAGTCGAATGGCTAGTTGTTTCATCCAGAGGGTTGGGGAGAGGGGAATTGGCATGGTAGGTTCCATCATTAGGAGCGGCATCTGCTATACCCATTAATCAGTTTGGTGCGCATAAGTAGTCTCTTACGTTTCAGAATTCCAAAGCCGGCGCATGATACCTCAAGCAGCCACGCCCAACATCTCCGCCGCATGCTTGCGCGTAGTCTCGGTTATTTTTACGCCGCCCAACATGCGTGCGACCTCTTCGATGCGCTGTTCGCCGTTCAGCACAACGATGCGGCTCAACGTGACATCGTTTTCAACGGCCTTGCTCACTTGCCACTGGTGGTCGGCGGCAGCCGCGACTTGCGGCAAATGTGTGACGCACAATACTTGATATGACTGCCCCAACCTTTTGAGCAAATGCCCGACGATCTCCGCGACGCGCCCGCCGATACCGCTGTCCACCTCGTCGAAGATCAGTGTTGGCACGCTGGCGACTTGGGACGTGGCGACCTGAATCGCCAGGCTGATGCGTGACAGCTCGCCGCCTGAAGCCACCTTTGCGAGGCTGCGCAACGGCACACCGGGATTGGTGGCGACTTGAAACTCGACCGTTTCCAAGCCCCAGGCATTGCCCTCTACGAGCGGCAACAACGCCACGGCAAAACTTCCATCCTGCATCGCCAGCGTCTGCATCGCCGCAGTGATCTCGTGCGCCAATTTGGCGGCGGCCGCTTTGCGCGCCACCGTCAATTTCTGCGCTGCCGCCAAATAGCTTTGTAGCGCGGCTTCTTCCTGCTGTTCCAGCGCGGCCGGGTCGGCATCGCCGCCCAATTCTGCCAGGCGCGCGACGATGCCCTGCAACGCTTCGTCCAGACATTCCGGCGCAACGCGATATTTGCGCGCCGCATCCATCACGCCCCGGATATTCTGCTCCAGTTCGCTCATGCGTTGGGGGTCGCTGTCGAGGCGCTGCTGGTAATGGCGCAGCGCGTACACCGCTTCCTGCAATTCGGCCTGCGCGCTTTCCAGTATCTGTAGTGTTTCGCCGAGGCTGGCATCATGCCCGACCGCATCGCGCAAACGCACCGTCAGCGCATTGAGCTGCGCCAGGCAGGCGTTGTCCGCCTCGCTCAACGTTTCGACACCGAATGCGGCGGTCTCCAGCAGGCTGGCCGCGTGTGCGAGGCGCGCATAATCCGCTTGCAACTCCTGCCACTTTGACGGGTTGAAATCCAGCCCCTCCAATTCATCGCGCTGAAACCGCAACAATTCGCGCTCGGCAGCCACTGCTTCCGCATTCTCGTTGAGGCTGATACGGCGGCGGCGCAACGTCTGCCAATCGCGATATAAAACGGCAAGTTTTTCCGTGTTGGTCGTCACGCCCGCGTAACCGTCCAGCAATACGCGCTGCGCGTCGGGGCGCAACAGCGATTGATGCGCGTGCTGCCCGTGAATATCGAGCAATTGTTCGCCCGCTTCGCGCAACTGCTGCAAAGTGGCGCTACGTCCGTTGATGAAGCCGCGCGAACGCCCGCCCACATCCAGCACGCGGCGCAACAAACACGCGCCGTCGTCGCCCGCCAACTCCTGATCGAGCAGCCATAATTGCAAATGCGGCAGCGCGGTGATGTCGAATTCGGCTGCGACCTCGGCACGCTCGCAGCCGTTGCGCACCATGGACGCATCGCCGCGTTCACCGAGCGCCAGTGACAGCGCATCGATCAAAATGGATTTACCCGCGCCGGTCTCGCCGGTCAGTGCAGTGAAACCGGAGGAAAAATCCAACTCGAGCGAGGAGACGATGACGAAATCGCGGATGGCCAAAAACTTCAGCATGAACGGATGAATTTCAGCATGAACAGGGGAACTTCGGCATTTACAGAGTCTGGTTCCAGAGCAATTTTTCGCGCAGCGTATGGTAATAACTGTGCCCCACCGGATGCAGCAGACAAGCCGGTTCGGGGTGTCGCGTGACGATGACCTTGTCGTGCAACTGCAAATCGCAATGGGTGTGGCTATCGAAGCGCACGCGTATATCTTCGGTGCGATGCATCAGTATCTCCAGCACCGACGAACTCTTTACCACGATGGGACGATTGCTCAAGGAATGCGGGCATACCGGCACCAGTTCGATCACATCAAGGCTGGGATGCAATATCGGCCCACCCGCAGACATCGCATAGGCGGTAGAGCCGGTGGGTGTCGCAACGATCAACCCGTCGGCGCGCTGGTTGTAGAGATATTCGCCATCCACGCGCACCTCAAACTCGATCATGCTGCTGACATTGTTGCTGCGATGCACCACCACTTCATTGAAAGCCAGGCCGCTGAACACTTCAACGTCGTTGCGCAGCACGTGTGCGGACAACAGCAACCGCTGCTCGGTGACGAACTTGCCGTCCAGCATTGCCGCAATGCTTTCCTGCATATTGTCCAGCGTGAGGTCGGTAAGAAACCCCAGCCTGCCCTGGTTCACGCCAACCAGCGGAATTTGATGCGGTGACAGAGTGCGCGCGATGTTCAGCATGGTACCGTCGCCGCCGATCACAATGGCCAGATCCACAACGCCAGCCATTTCTTCCAGCGTCAGCACGGGATAAGGGATGTCCGCGAGGTGCTCGGCGGTCAAGCTGTCCACCGTCACCGTCAAATTTCTGGAAGACAAAAATGCAGCCAGGCGCAACAACGGCTCGGCGATTTCATGGGCCTTGTGTTTGCCGATCAGCGCGACGTTGTGGAAGGGGAATTTCATGGGCGAGATTAAACCACATCGCCCCTGTAATGACAAAGCCGGAAGCGCGCTTGCGAAAACCGGCTCGCGAATAAAATTATCTGCCGCGTCGCCCCGACTTTGGCGAAAACAGGGCGGGCTGCGCCATAGCCTGATGGCGCGCCGCTTCGGACAAATGCTGTTGCCCGGCGGGTTGTTGCGGCTGGCGCGGTTTAGCTGGTTGCGGGCTAGTGCGTTGTTGCGTGCCGGTGCGCTGCTGCGGGTTGCGCGGCTTCTGCTCCTGCCCCGCGCGCGGTGCCCGGCTGCGGTTGGCATTGTCCGTGGCGCGCGGTGCATTGCCGCCGCGTCTTTGCCCATGCTGCGGGCGTGGCGGGCGCGGAGCTTCGGCGGGGAGGTGGGTTGGCGGCACGAAGCCCGCTATCGCCACTTTCGGAATCTCGCGTTTGATCAGCCGCTCGATGTTCTTGAGATACGGAAATTCTTCGCTATCCACCAGCGAAACCGCCGCGCCGCTGCTGCCCGCGCGCCCGGTACGGCCGATGCGGTGCACATAATCTTCCGGTATGTTGGGCAGCTCGAAATTCACCACATGCGGCAGCATGTCGAT
>CAZMWC010000173.1:0-5092 GCA_964569805.1 uncultured Gallionella sp. | reverse complement strand
CGCATCCGGCGAGGCGAACAGCACGGCAGGATCCATGTTGCCCTGTAGCGCGACCCTGTGGCCGACTTTTTGGCGTGCCACACCGATATCCATGGTCCAGTCCAGCCCCACCGCATCGCAGCCGCTGTCGGCGATGCTCTCGATCCACAGCCCGCCGCCCTTGGTGAACACGATGGAGGGGATGCGCACACCGTCTTTTTCCTTGATCAGGCCATCGAGGATGCGCCGGGTGTAGGCCAGCGAGAATTCGTGAAATGCCGCATGCGACAGCACACCGCCCCATGAGTCAAAGATCATCACGGCTTGCGCGCCGGCTTCGATCTGTGCGTTCAGGTAAGCAATTACCGCTTGCGCGGTCACATCGAGAATGTGATGCATCAGCTTCGGCTCGTTATACATCAGCGTCTTGACCTTGGCGTAGTCGTCGCTGCCGCCGCCCTCGACCATGTAGCAGGATAGGGTGAACGGGCTGCCGGAGAAGCCGATTAGCGGCACGCGCCCATCCAGTGCCTTGCGGATCTGCGTGACAGCATCGGTGACGTATTTCAAATCCTTGCCGATGTCTGGCACGCGCAGCGCCTTGATGTCCGCCTCGGTCTTCAACGGACGTTCAAATTTCGGGCCCTCGCCATCGGAGAAATACAGCCCCAGCCCCATCGCATCCGGCACGGTGAGAATATCGGAGAACAGGATCGCGGCATCCAGCGGGAAACGGTCGAGCGGTTGCAGCGTCACTTCGGTGGCGTAATCCGGGTTCTTGCATAGGCCGAGAAAGCTGCCCGCGCGCTTGCGTGTCTCGCGGTATTCCGGCAGGTAACGGCCGGCCTGGCGCATCATCCATACCGGTGTGTAATCGGTTGACTCACGCAACAGGGCGCGCAGGAAAGTGTCGTTCTTTAGTTTGAAGTTCATGGTTTTTTCTTTGATTAGAATTTATGAAACCACCATCACCAAAACCCCTCCCGGCCTCCCCTGGTGGAACTACTAGCCATTCGACTAGGTTATCAAAAAACGATAACCAAGTCGCTGGTTATGACAAGGGGAGGCCGGGAGGTGTTGGTTTTAGCGCGGCAGCACTGACGAACCCATCAGGAATTCATCCACCGCACGTGCACACTGGCGGCCTTCGCGGATCGCCCATACCACCAGCGATTGGCCACGGCGCATGTCACCGGCGGCGAATACCTTGTCCAGGCTGGTGCGGTAGCTCTCGGTGTCGGCTTTGACGTTACCGCGTGCATCTTTTTCCACGCCGAAGGCATCCAGTACCTTTTGCACCGGGCTGACGAAGCCCATGGCCAGCAGCACCAGATCAGCTTTGAGTTCGAACTCGCTGCCCGCAATCTCGTTCATCTTGCCATCTTTCCATTCCACCCGGACCGCGCGCAGTTTCTCCACTTTGCCGTTGCTGCCGGTGAATTCTTTGGTGGAGACCGACCAGTCGCGCTGGCAACCTTCATCATGCGAGCTGGTGGTGCGCATCTTGAGCGGCCAGTTCGGCCACACCAGCGGCTTGTTCTCTTGCTCAGGCGGGCGCGGCATTACCTCGAATTGCGTGACGGATAGCGCGCCATGACGGTTGGAAGTGCCGACACAATCGGAGCCGGTATCGCCGCCGCCGATCACGATGACATGTTTGCCGGTGGCTATGATCTGATCCGGTAGCGTGTCGCCCGCGTTGACGCGGTTCTGCTGTGGCAGGAACTGCATGGCATTGTAGATGCCGCCCAACTCGCGCCCCGGCACCGGCAGGTCGCGCGGTGTCTCGGCACCGCCAGACAGCACCACCGCGTCGAATTCTGCCAGCAACGTCGCCGGAGCGATGGTTTGTTTGGCAAGGTTGGTAACACCCAGATCATCGCCGTCATCGCCGATGAATACGCCGGTACGGAAGGTTACGCCTTCGGCTTGCATCTGCGCCACGCGGCGGTCGATGTGCGATTTTTCGAATTTGAAATCCGGGATGCCGTAGCGCAACAACCCGCCGATGCGATCATTCTTTTCGAACAATGTCACATCATGCCCGGCACGCGCCAGTTGTTGCGAGCAGGCCAGCCCGGCCGGGCCGGAGCCGACCACCGCAACTTTTTTGCCGGTTTTTTTTGCGGGCGGCTGCGGTGTGATCCAGCCTTGCCCCCAGCCTTTGTCGGCGATGGCGTGTTCGATGGATTTGATACCCACCGCATCGTTGTTGATGTTGAGCGTGCAGGCCGCTTCGCAGGGGGCAGGGCAGATGCGCCCGGTAAAGTCGGGGAAATTGTTGGTGGAATGCAGCACGTCCAGCGCCTCGCGCCAGTTGCCGCGATACACCAGATCATTCCAGTCCGGGATGATGTTGTTGACCGGGCAACCGCTGGAGCAGAACGGCACGCCGCAATCCATGCAGCGCGCGCCCTGTGCTTTTGCTTGTTCATCGGTGAGATGCAGCACGAACTCGTGGTAGTTTTTGAGGCGCTCCGCCACTGGCAAGCTGGCTTCGCTCAAACGTTGGAATTCCATGAATCCGGTTGGCTTACCCATTATGAATACCCCCGAGAATTTGGCTTTGCGCCGCGATTTCCTGTAAGGCGCGGCGATATTCGGTCGGCATCACCTTGACGAACTTCGGCAGGTATTGCGGCCAGTAGTCCAGCATGGTTCTGGCGCGCGCGCTGCCGGTATGCTGCCAGTGATTTTTGATGAACCCGAGCAGCACATGTTCATCCGCTTTGTTGAGGTGGTTGAAATGCACGCGGCCATGCGCCTCCACTTCGCCGGTTTCGCTCGCTGCCGCCTCGGCGGGAACAGGCTCCAGTTCTACCATCGCCAGATTGCAGTGTTGCTCGAAGCTGCCGTCCTCATCCAGCACGTAGGCGACACCGCCGGACATACCTGCCGCAAAGTTGCGCCCGGTTTGGCCGAGCACGATGACGATGCCGCCGGTCATATACTCGCAGCCGTGATCGCCCAGCCCTTCCACCACCGCGACTGCGCCGGAGTTGCGCACCGCAAAACGTTCGCCCGCCACGCCGCTGAAATAACACTCACCGGAAGTCGCGCCGTACAGCACGGTGTTGCCGACGATGATGTTCTCGTGCGAAACCAGTTTGGCATCGGCGGGCGGCATGATGGCGATGCGTCCGCCGCACAGGCCCTTGCCCACATAGTCGTTGCCTTCGCCGCGCAATTCGAACGAGATGCCGTGTGAGAGAAACGCGCCAAAACTCTGCCCGGCCGTGCCGGTGAATTTCACCGTAATGGTGTCGGTAGGCAAGCCGGCCTGGCCGTAGCGCTTGGCGACTTCGTGCGACAGCATCGTGCCGACAGTGCGGTTGACGTTGCTGATACGGCTCTCGATGATCACTTGCTTCTTGTTGTTCAACGCGCTCTGCGCCTGGGTAATCAAGATGTTGTCCAGCGCTTTTTCCAGCCCGTGATCCTGTTGTTCGGAATGGCGGCGCGCCACACCGGACGGCATATCCGGTTGGTGGAAAATTCTGGAGAAGTCCAGTCCTTGCGATTTCCAATGTGCGATGCCGTGCTTCACGTCAAGCAAATCGCTGCGCCCGATCAGATCGTCGAATTTGCGGATGCCCAACTGTGCCATCAGTTCGCGCACTTCTTCGGCGATGAAGAAGAAGAAGTTCACCACGTGCTCGGGCTGGCCGGTAAATTTTTTGCGCAGCTCGGGGTCTTGCGTCGCCACGCCCACCGGGCAGGTGTTGAGGTGGCACTTGCGCATCATGATGCAGCCTTCCACTACCAGCGGGGCGGTGGCGAAACCGAATTCATCCGCACCCAATAACGCGCCGATCAGTACGTCGCGCCCGGTCTTGAGCTGGCCGTCTACCTGCAGGGCGATGCGTCCGCGCAACTGGTTCAACACCAGCGTCTGCTGCGCTTCGGCCAAGCCGAGTTCCCACGGCGTGCCGGCATGTTTGATGGAAGAGATCGGCGAGGCACCGGTGCCGCCGTCGAAACCGGAGATGACGATGTGATCCGCCTTGGTTTTGGCTACACCGGCCGCGACCGTACCCACGCCCACTTCGGAAACCAGCTTGACCGAAATCGAGGCGGAGGGATTGGAATTTTTCAGGTCGTGGATGAGCTGCGCCAAATCCTCGATCGAGTAAATGTCGTGATGCGGCGGCGGTGAAATCAGCCCCACGCCGGGTACCGAGAAGCGCAATTTGGCGATGTATTCGGACACCTTGTGGCCGGGCAATTGTCCGCCTTCGCCGGGTTTTGCGCCCTGCGCCATCTTGATCTGGATCTGTTCGGCGCTGCTCAAGTATTCTGCGGTGACACCGAAACGCCCGGAGGCCACCTGCTTGATATGCGAGCGCAACGAGTCGCCGGCCTTGAGCTCGCGGTCTTTTGCGATGCGGTTCTTGCCGATGACATCGGAAAGCATTTCACCGCCTTTGGAAGGTTTGAAACGGGTTGCATCTTCGCCGCCTTCGCCGGTATTTGATTTTCCGCCGATGCGGTTCATCGCGATTGCCAGCGTGGTGTGCGCCTCGGTGGAAATCGAGCCGAGCGACATTGCGCCGGTGGCGAAACGCTTGACGATTTCCTTGGCCGGTTCGACCTCATCCAGCGGTACGGCTGCACCCGCCGGTTTAATCTCGAACAGTCCGCGCAGAGTCTTCAGCTTGGTGCTTTGCTCGTTGATCAGCTTGGCGTACTCCTTGAACGTCGCCGCATTGTTGGTGCGCGTGGCGTTTTGTAATTTCGCGATGGAGTCGGGTGTCCACATGTGTTCTTCGCCGCGCGTGCGCCAGGCATACTCGCCGCCCGCTTCAAGCGCGTTGGACAGCACCGGGTCGTTGCCGAACGCGTTGCGATGGGTACGCACCGCTTCTTCTGCCACTACACTCAAGCCGATTCCTTCGATCTGGGTCGCTGTGCCGGTGAAATATTTGGCGACGAATTCCGCATTCAGGCCGATCGCCTCGAAAATCTGCGCACCGCAATAAGACTGGTAAGTGGAAATACCCATCTTGGACATCACCTTCATCAGGCCCTTGTTGATCGCCTTGATGAAGCGTTTTTTGGCTTCAGGGATTGAAGATTGCCTTTCTCGTTCGCCCCCTCTCCCGCAAGCGGGAGA
>CAZMWC010000172.1:0-5104 GCA_964569805.1 uncultured Gallionella sp. | reverse complement strand
GCTTTCCTTGAAAATGTAGCGATTCACGCTTGCTCTATTGCCTTGGGCGGCATTAAGTCCGGCATAGAGGGAATTGACTTGGAGTTCTCACAAGATGGAACGCGATACATCGTTTCAATCAAATCTGGCCCAAATTGGGGAAACTCCAGCCAAATAAAGAAAATGAAAGATTATTTCCGCAAGGCAAAAATTGTCTTGCGGCAAAACGGAACAGTGAAGAATGTTGTAGCTGTGAATGGCTGCTGCTATGGGCGTGATAACAATCCTGACAAGGGAGACTATTTCAAACTCTGCGGCGAACAGTTCTGGACCCTCATCAGCGGAGATGCCAATCTTTATCTAGATTTAATTGAGCCTCTCGGTCACAAAGCCAAGCTGCGGAATGATGAATTCCAAATTGAATATGACAAGGTAACCAATCGATTCACTAAGCTGTTCATCGATGAATATTGTTTGGCAGATGGGAGCATCGATTGGGAGAAAATTGTGAAGCTCAATTCGGCAACAATTAAGCCTACCAAGCCACGCACCCCTCGAATAAAGAAAAAGGTTAGTTAATCATGACTTGGGAAATCGTCATCGGGCTGGAAGTGCATGCGCAACTTTCGACCAACAGCAAAATTTTCTCCGGCGCTTCGACCGCGTTCGGCGCGGAGCCGAACACGCAGGCAGATGCGGTGAGCCTTGCGCTGCCCGGTGTGCTGCCGGTGTTGAACAAGGGCGCTGTGGAACGCGCGATCAAGTTCGGCCTTGCTACCGGCGCGCACATCGCGCCGCGCTCGGTGTTCGCGCGCAAGAATTATTTCTACCCCGATTTACCCAAGGGCTATCAGATCAGCCAGTTCGCCCTGCCCGTGGTCGGGCAGGGCGCGCTGACCATTCAGGTCGAGCCGTTGTCCGGTCCTTCGACAGGCTCAGGACAGGCTTATGAAAAGGTGGTGCGCATCACCCGCGCTCATCTGGAAGAAGATGCGGGCAAGTCGCTGCACGGCGATTTCCACGGCATGACCGGCATCGACCTGAACCGCGCCGGCACACCCTTGCTGGAGATCGTCTCCGAGCCGGACATGAGTTCCGCCGCCGAAGCGGTGGCGTATGCCAAGGCGCTGCATACACTGGTGCGCTGGATCGGCATTTGCGACGGCAATATGCAGGAAGGCTCGTTCCGCTGTGATGTGAACGTGTCGGTGCGCAAACCCGGTGAGCCGCTGGGCACGCGCCGCGAGATCAAGAACCTCAACTCGTTCAAATTCATGCAACAGGCCATCGACTACGAAGCGCAATGGCAGATCAATACTATCGAGAATGGTGGAAAGATTCAGCAGGCCACCATACTGTTTAATCCCGATACCGGCGAGACGCGCGCGATGCGCAGCAAGGAAGACGCGCACGACTACCGCTATTTCCCCGACCCCGATCTGTTGCCGCTGGAGATTTCTCCCGCATGGATTGAACAAATTCGCGGTGTTATGCCCGAGTTACCGGAAACCAAACAAGCGCGTTATGTGAATGATCTTGGCCTTTCGGCTTACGATGCCAGCGTCCTGACTTCATCTCGTGAAATGGCGGATTTTTTCGAGACAGCGCTCGCCGCTACCCTCTCCCCCAACCCCTCTCCCGCAGGCGGGCGAGGGGAGCTGCAGGCCAAGATGTGCGCCAACTGGATCATCGGCGAAGTCAACGCGCAGTTGAACCGCGACGGCCTGGACATGGCGCAATGCCCGATCACGGCGCAGCAACTCGGCGGTATATTGCAGCGCATCGCCGATAACACCATCTCCAACTCCGGCGCGAAGGAAGTATTCCGCACCATGTGGGCGGAAGGTGGCGATGCCGATGCGATTATTGAAGCGAAAGGTTTGAAGCAGGTTTCCGACAGCGGCGCCATCGAAGCGCTGGTGGACGAAATTATCGCCGCCAATGCCGACAAGGTCGCGGAATATCGCAGCGGCAAGGACAAGTTGTTTGGCTTCTTCGTCGGTCTTGCCATGAAGGCGAGTAAAGGCAAAGCTAATCCGGCACAACTGAACGATATTTTGAAGCAGAAACTTGCCGGTTAACTTTCTACCTCAAACCGCATGGCGCGGTAGTAACCACCGAAACAATGCTCGACATCCGGCTCTCCCAGTGTTTTACCGCGCTGGGCGAACGCCGCGTTTAATTTTCCCGGAACATTTTCCCGCCAGAATCCCGCCAAAAAAGGTTCAAGGGTGCAGATCAGCCAGCGAAATGGCACGAAGCGGTACAACCAATGCCCCCTCGGAGTTGTGCCATATTCGGTGACCAGCACCGAGCCGCCGGGGCGCGTCACGCGCGCAATTTCGGCATAAGCGTTAAGGCGCGCCTCGGGCGGCAATTCGTGCAACAGGAAGAACACAATCACCTGATCGAACGCATTGTCGCGATAACCGAGACACTCCGCATTCATGCGCGCCAGATGGCAACGATCCGCAACATGTAGTGTTTTGCGCCGCGCCAGTTGCAACTGCCCGGTAGCGGCATCGCACAAGTGAAACTCGTTGTCCGCACCGGATAGCAGCGATGGCGTGAGCTTGCCGTACACGCAGGTCAGTTGCAGTATTTTTGCGCCTGGTTTGGTCTCGACCTGTGCCAGAGTTTTCTTCAGCAGCGCGTCATACTGGCCGAACAGAATGGCATTGATGACGAACTGGTGTTCGAAGAGCCAGATACCGCCACGCCATAAATATGCCCACCAGTAATAACGCGCCAGATATTCGGGTATGCCGTCGAGAAACCTTTTATAAATACGCATGGCGCGGATGGTTAACAGGGTGTTGAAAAACGTAGCGAGAGGCGATCAGGCAAGGCGGGAACTGGCAAAAAAGCGGAGTTTACAGAGGGTAAATGAGCATTTTTTGACAGTTCCCAACGCAGCATCATCGCCTCGCAGTAGTTTTTCAACACCCTGTTAAAGGCAACCGCGCGGTTTGTGCGGCGCATGGGCAAATAAGCGGTCATACAGCCGGCGCGGCAGCAGCTTGAGCAGGTGCCCGACCAGTGCCATTTGCCACGGTATGACGGCAAAGGCAGTTTGCCGTTCTATCGCGTGTGCGATGCGCTTGGCCGCATCGTCGCCCTCCAGAATGAATGGCATCGGATAAGGATTGGCCGCGGTCATCGGGGTTTTGATGTAGCCCGGGCAAATCGTGACGACTTTCACCCCGCTGTCGCACAGATCTACACGCAAGGATTCCAGATAGGAAATGGCGGCAGCCTTGGATGCGGAATAGGCACCTGCGCCGGGCAGGCCGCGAAACCCGGCCACGCTGGCGATGCCGACCAGCGTTCCATGCCGTGCTGCGCACATAGCAGCAACAAAGGGTTGAAAAGTTTTCACCATGCCCAGCACATTGATGTCCATTACCTGCTGGAAGGCATCGAGGTCCTCGGCGTATTCGGTGAGCGTACCGACACTGACTCCGGCGTTGGCGACCACGATGTCCGGCACACCGGTACGCGCGATGAAGTCGTTGGCGGCATGCTGCACGGCAGGTGTGTCGCGCACGTCCAGCGCGTAGCAAAACACTTTATCGGGAAATTCTGCGGCGAGCTGTTGCAGCAATTCACCGCGTCGTGCGAAGGCGGCAACAAGCGCGCCGCGCTCAAGGTAGTAGCGCGCCAGCGCCAGACCCAAGCCGCTTGATGCACCGCTGACGACAACCTTCAAAGGCATTTAGGGCTTGGTTTTGGCCTTGGCGGGTCGAGTGCTCTCGGCAGGCATGGCGGGGCGATCTTTGCGTGCCAATGCAATCACTTCATTCAGCACGCGAATGGTATCCGCCGGTTGCAGGGCGGTAATCACGTACTTGCCATCTACCACCAGCGTTGGTGTGCCGTTGATACCGTAACTGCGGATCATCTGCTTGGCGCGCGTCACCTTGCTTTTTACGGTGAACGATCCATAGGCCGCCGAGAATTTTGCCCGATCCACACCGCGAGGTGCGACGAAATTGAGTATTTTGGCCTCATCATTCAGTTCCGTATTGTTCACATTCCATGCCTGAAACAGCGCGTCATGCAGCGGGTGCAGCTGACCCATGGATTCGAGTGCATAGAAAGTCTGTGCCATCGGTTCCCACGAGTCACGGAAAATGGTGGGCACATAAGTTAACTCAACATCTTTGGGCATGGTTTTCTCCCATGCGCTTAAATGCGGATGCAGATGAAAACAGTGTGAACAACCGTAAAAGAAGAACTCCAGTACCTCAATTTTTTTGCTGTTGGTTGGCAACGCCGGGTTTAGCACCTTGTATTCTTTGCCCGGCTCTGCCGCAGCAAATACGCTGCCGCTAATTAGCAGAATCACAGCAGCAAACAGAGTTTTTGTCAGATAGTTCACTTATCGCTCCTTAATGATGTTGATCTCAAGCAGGCGCGCAGTACGCCGCATTCTTATCTGGTTAGAGTGGCATCCACCCCGTTTTGTTTCAATAAAGCGCGCGCACGATTCAGCTCGTCGGCGTTTTTGTAGGGTCCCAGACGCACACGATGCCACACGCCTTTGTCGGGGATGGTTGCTGTTTGGATGCCGGCTTCCATACCCAATAATGCAAGCCTGGCTTTAAGTTTCTCGGCATCATCCGCATTGGAAAATGATCCGGCTTGCAAGAACTGTGGGTCGTTGGAGGCGACCGGTTTGCTTTCTGCCGCCTGAAGCTGGGCAGATTGGGGTTTGGTTGGTTTTGATTTGTCCGCAGGCTTGGCGCTTTCGGGCTTGTCGGTCAGTACCTTATAGAACTCAAAGCGCGGTTTGGCATCGCCTACGCCGGATGCCGGTGTGCTGGAGGCTATTGCGGGCTCTGCCGGCTTAGCGGCAGCGGTTGCCGGACGAGTGGCCAGCTGTTCTTTTTGCATAAACGGGCTGGGTGATTTCATCATGTACCAAGCCAAACCGGCAGCCATGCCGGCACCGATTATCATGCCAACGAGTATTCCGGCCAATAGCTGGCTGCCGCCTTTACGCGGCGCGGCGGGTTTGTTGCCCGTGTATCTGCTCATGTTTTACCCGTTTCTGAAAGTTGCATTTTTGGGAACCTCTATAAATTCATTTTGCGGGCGAATCGCCGCGTCGCGTGCTCGCTCA
>CAZMWC010000171.1:0-5167 GCA_964569805.1 uncultured Gallionella sp. | reverse complement strand
GTTATGGCAGTTTCCTGCCAAATGACCGTTTACACAAAACTTCTTACACCCTCTTATTTTCCACCCGAAATTTGGCAAAGGAAAAATCACGGCCTTCAAAGATAATGATGGGCAAGTACAAATTGACTTTGATCGTGAGGGTAGTAAGTGGCTGTCTTTTGATGTTGCCAAGAACTTGCTGAGTTTATTTTAGTAACTTTATTACCACTCTGATCTTTGCGATGTTGATTGTGCGCCGTAGTTAAAACCGTACTACTTCCATGAATCACATTGTTTAGCGATGGGGCTAGCTATTGCTGCGCTAATAAGCAATAATTAACAAAATTATGTTAAATATTGCTTAACTTGGGGGTTGTTATCATGCTTCACTCTTACTCATTCAAGAATTTTCTGTCATTTAAAACCGAAGCGGAAGTTTCGTTTCAGCTGACGAAGAATGCGCCTGAAAGTCACTTATCCGCTGTGTGCCAAACTGGTCAGCGCCTGACAAAAGCCATCGCTGTTATTGGCCCGAATGGTAGTGGTAAAACGAATTTGCTCAAACCATTAGCTTTCCTCGGCTGGTTTGTTCGCGCGTCTTTTCAAAGTGATCCAAAAGCGAAGATTCCAGTCGACCCACATTTTTTCAGTGAAAATTCTGCCAGTGAATTTTCGGTGGAGTTCGATGGTGACGGCAAGCTATGGCGTTATGAATTAGTGCTCACCCCTGAGCGCGTACTAAGTGAGTCTCTGCACGTAAAGACCAGCCATTTGTTTAGTTATGTTTTCGTCCGCGAATGGATGAGTGATAGTCAGGGTTATCGTATTAAGCAGCAGAACTTTGGCTTTAACCCGCGCGAAGCCGAGAAGGTTCGTGAGAACGCATCGCTAATTTCAACCGCTGCACAGTATCAGGTGCCGCTTGCAAGCAAATTTGCATCTATGAATTTAGTAACCAATGTGGGTTACTCTGGTCGTTTGCATTTGCACGACAATGATGTGATGTTTGCTAGCCGCTATTTTTCAGAAAACGAATCTGCGCGTGAACGGATGAGCAGTTTGTTGCGGGCATGGGATTTGGGTCTATCGGATGTTCGGGTAAAGGTGCTCGATTTGCCGAATGAAAAGGGCGAAGTGCAGAAAGTCCCTATCCCATTTGGTGTGCATCGGCACGGTGAGCGCGAAGCAGAGCTGTTGTTGATGCAAGAGTCAAGCGGCACTCAAAGTGCGTTCGTGCTGCTGTCGCGGTTACTGCCAGTGTTGGCATCGGGTGGTTTGGCAGCAATTGATGAGTTTGAGGCCGATTTGCATCCGCATATGTTGATGCCGATTCTTGATTTGTTTTTCAGCCCGGAGACTAACCCGAATAACGCTCAAATTATATTTACCTCCCATTCCGTCGAAGTGCTTAACCTGCTACACAAATCACAGGTGATGCTGGTGCAGAAAGATGAAACATGCTCCAGCGAGGCATGGAGGCTGGATAGTGTCCAGGGTGTGCGAAACGACGACAACCTTTACGCCAAATACATGGCGGGTGCGTATGGCGCTATCCCGAACGTTTGATGAGATCATGACTCGCCACCCTAATTTATCAAAACGTACTGTCCAGACGACGGTGCTCATCGTCGGAGAAGGCGATACCGAAAAGGCGTTCCTTGATTATTTGAAAAGCCTATATGTGACGAGGGGCTGCGGTGTCTCGGTCACCATCAGAAATGCACACGGCAAAGGGCCGATAAATGTGGTTGATACTGCTATTCGTCAGTCCAGAATGGGAGAGTACAAAGTTGTTGCCGTGCTGATGGATACCGATTTGCTATGGACAGACGATGTTATCAAGCTGGCGCGTAAACATCGAATATGTTTGATTGGTGCCACTCCATGTGCTGACGGTTTGTTGCTGCAAATTCTTGGAGAGCAAGTTCCAGAGCAGTCGCCTCGATGCAAAGAAGCGTTGCATGCCAGGATGAACCGAAAACCATTCGTGAAGGAAGCGTATGCACAGGATTTCACCAAGCAATTGCTGGACGAAGAGAGTGTGGGCATCCCGGCGCTCAAGAAGCTTCTTGAGCTAATGGCCGGACTTTCACCAGATAGTGATCGTTAGAGCGGAATACGCAACGGCATTGATTTCTTATTACTGATGCCACAAATACCTCTGTACTTGCGATGGTTTTGTCACAGGCTGGCGAGCCGCTAACTGAATAGCATCCGCTGTATCGGTTCTTTCCCGTTCTTCAGCAACCTGTCGAGAGCGGCGCGCGCTGCATCTGTGATGCCTTTACGGTGCCCCATTTCGATTAACTTATCCAGCGCACGTTCGTACTGATAATCCGCTTCCAGCCAGTTTGTTGCGATATCCCGGGTCGCGTGTTTGGTCAATTTCAGTATTCCAGATTTCACCTGTACCAGGTACGCGCATGTCCTACCTTTCTTTGCCACGATAGCGATATGGCGGTGGCGATCCATTAATACCTGGCCGCAGGTTAGATTTACGGATGCGGATGGAAGAATATCTACGGTGTGAAAATCAACTGGGTCTTTGGCCATCGCAATTATCGTATGAATGCGCAATAGGGTTGCTATCGGCACAATCTTCGAAAAATTGAGGGGCAAGGCCGCCTAAAATTTCCCCAGCAACTGCACTCCAGCAGCTGAAGCAGTTGCCTGATATTCAGCCGCAATTGCCACATCTGGCACGCAAACCAGCTCATCTCCGCAATACAACAGTGGCAAACGATCCCGCCGCCAAGGCGGAACGCGGTGTTCTTGCAGCAAGTTTTTCAGGGTACGTGTTGCTGCATTTAAGCCGGGACGAAGTGTTTCACCGCCGTTACGGAAGCGTAGCGTAACAGGCGCATGCAGTAGTTTTGCCAGATTGATTCCCGCGCCTTGGGTCGGGTCGAAATGCAGCCGCATATTTAGCGCAGGCCAACTCAAAACCGGTTCGCCGTGCCACGGCAGCACCAGATCGCGGTCGAATTCGCCCAACGTTTGCAGTACGTGCACTTTGGCCGAATAACGGCGTACCTGCCAGTCGCCATAGGTAATGCACACTGCCGCGTCCGGTCTGGCGCAAACCAGTTGGCGCAACATGTCGTCCAGTTGCGCCGCTTGCGGCATCGGCGCACCGATGCGATGCAAAAAATAACGCAGCAAATTTTTGGCGCGCGGCAGGCTTAATGCTTGCAAAGCCGCGACGGCGAGCGTGTCTGCATCGATCGCCCGCGCGGCATCCTGCTGCGCCAACTCATCCAGCAACCCGCTCGCCTCGGCGAAATGCTGCGCGCTGCGCGCCAAGGTGCCGCGATAAGAGGGAAATTTTTCATCCAATAATGGCATGACACGATGGCGCAAAAAATTGCGCGGGTAGCTGTCGTCGGCATTGCTTTCGTCTTCTATCCACCGCAAGCCGTGCGCTACCGCATAGTCGAGAATTTCCCGGCGCGAACAGTGCAGCAACGGGCGCAACAGCCTCGGTGAGCGATCTCGCCCGGCAAGCAACGGCATAGCGCCCGCGCCACGCGCTCCGGCACCGCGCAACAGTTGCAACAGCAATGTTTCCGCCTGATCGTCGGCATGATGCGCCAGCGCCACAAAATCACAATGATGCCCGGCAAATGCCGCATGGCGCAATTTGCGCGCCGCAGCTTCGATGCCATGGGCTTGCAATGGCGCAATATCGACGTGTTCGATATGCAGGGAAATATGATGGCGCGCGCAGAGGTCAGCGCAGAAATCTGCCCACGCATCGGCATTTGGGCTGATACCGTGATGGACATGCAATGCGGAAAGTCGCCATGAAAAACGCGCGGCAAGTTTGTGCAACAAATGCAACAACACGACCGAATCCACCCCGCCGCTCAAGCCGATCAGGATCGAGCTATGCGCGGGAAGCTTTGGTTCGATGAGAACCGCCACCCGTTTGATAAGATTAGCGTCTGTCAAAAATATGGCCTTCCACCGGGGTAATCAACAGTATCGGCATGTGTGGATTGCCCCGTATAGTAATCGTTTCCAATTTCGTAAGGCGGAAAACGAACGTGGCGAAGTTGCGATCTTGCGGGCAAAGCGTGGCATTTTGCGCAACATGGCAAAACACCGCCACCCATTTGACTGGCCGGAATACGGTCTATTACAGCCTTTATTGCCCGGCCCAGCCGTTGCGCAATGCGCGTGCCTGGCTGAATACCTCTTCCAGCTTGGCGGCATCGGCTTCTGCCAGCGCTTTGTGTAACGTTTCCAACTCCTGCTGATAACGCTCAAGCTCATCCAGCAACGCATCGCGGTTGGCCATGCAGATGTCGCGCCACATTTCAGGCGAACTGGCGGCGATGCGGGTGAAATCGCGGAAGCCGCTGGCGGCAAAGGAAAGCAGCAGGTCGCGGTTGTCGCGCTGCGCGATGTCATGCACCAGCGCGAATGACAACAGGTGCGGCAAATGGCTTACTGCGGCGAACACAGCATCATGTTGGGCGGGAGACAATTCGCTCACCACCGCGCCGCAAAGCTCCCATGCCTTGCGTGCGCGCGCTACCGTCTCTTTTGAATTTTCCGGCAACGGGGTCAACACCACTTTTTTATTTTGATACAGATCAGCCTGCGCCGCGCCTGCGCCACTTTTCTCCGCGCCCGCGATGGGGTGTGCGGGAACGAACTGCGCAATCTTATCGCCCAGATTCGCGCGAGCCGCAACCACCACATCGCTCTTGGTGCTGCCGCCGTCCGTGACAATGGTATGCGCGCCGAGATGCGGCGCAATACGCGCCATCAATTCTGCCATCTGCCCGACTGGCGTGGCCAACAATACGATATCGGCATCGCCGAGTTCAGCAAGGTCTGCGCCGATGCGGTCGAGGATGCCGAGCTGGCGCGCCTGCTCCAACGTGGCCGCGCTGCGCCCGAAGCCGACCACTTCACCCGCCACGCCTGCTTTGCGCAACGCCAGCGCAAAAGAGCCGCCGATCAGGCCGACACCGAAGATGACGATTTTTCCGAAAGCAGGTTGCGACATCATGTTTGTCCCATCAAGACGTACCGTAGGATGCGGTGAGCTTGCGAACCGCATCAATCGAGAGCGATGCGGTTCGTGCCTCACCACATCCTACCTGGCTGCCTTCTTATCTGTAGGGTGCGCTATGCGCACCATGGTGCATGGAATGCATCCTACACTTGTTTAAAGCGT
>CAZMWC010000170.1:0-5182 GCA_964569805.1 uncultured Gallionella sp. | reverse complement strand
TGCCCGACATGTCGGGCAGAGCCCGACCTACAAGGCCGACGATGTTCATATCACTTGCGCTGCGCTTCCAGCTCTGCGACACGCTTCTCCAGCGCGGTCAGCATCTCGCGCGTGCGCGCCAGCACTTGCGCCTGCACATCGAATTCATCGCGCGTCACCAGATCGAGTTTGGCGAATCCTTGCATCAGCAGCGCACGGATATTCTTCTCGATGTCTTTGGCGGGACTATTGTTCACCGCCTCGTTTAGCTTGGCGGACAATTCTTCAAAAAATTTTGCGTTGAGCATGGTTCAAGTCTCCGGTAGTTGATGCTGGCCAAAGTGTAGCAAGTTACGCACCGGCTCGCTGCACCTAATGGGTGCGACGGCAATTGGGCGCGCACTGGAATCATGCGTTAGCACGCTGTCGGTGCAAGGTTGGCACCATAATACACTGTAAGTAAACATAAATTTAATGTGGCACATATCCTGCAAAGGAGAACGTGCGGGTAGGTTGCCCCGATCTCAACTTTGGAAAGGAATCATCATGACGAAAATCAAGCTGTTGAACTCCCTGATGTTGGCTGCACTGGCTGTGCCGGGCGCGGCGACGGCGGATGCGGAAACCACCCAGCATAAGGAAGGTATACACGTTATTCCCGCGTCCGCACATACTGTTACCGCAAACATCGGCATCGCCACCGACTACATCTTCCGTGGCATTTCGCAAAGCCAGCACAAACCGGCCGTTTCTGGCGGCGTTGATTACAGTCACGCGAGCGGGCTGTATGCGGGCGCTTGGGCTTCAACTCAAAAATGGGTAGAAACCGGCGGCACGGATGCCGCTAACGACCCGTACAAGACCAGCAGCGATGTGGAAGTGGATATCTACGGCGGCTACAAGGGCACGTTGGGCGAGGCTGGTTATGATATCGGCGCGATCCGTTACTACTATACGGGCGACAAAGTCGCCACGCAGGTTTCTCCAGATACCACCGAGGTTTATCTGGGCGCGAGTTTCAAAATGTTATCGGTGAAATACAGCCACGTTGTTTCCGACTACTTCATCGGCTGGGGCGTGCTCGATACCACGAAGACCAAGGGCAGTAACTATCTGGAATTGAACGCTTCCCATGATCTGGGCGATGGCTGGGGGCTGCTCGGCCATATCGGGAAGCAGAAGGTTAAAAATGTTTCCACGGCCGACTACGCCGATTGGAAAGTCGGCGTAACCAAGGATGTCGGCTTCGGCACGGTGACCGTAGCTTATTCGGATACGGATGCCCAAGGCGATGCGGGGCAAGCCTACAGTTGGGATAACAAAGATACCGGCAAAGGTGTTCTGGCCGTTTCTTTCGCTAAATCGTTTTAATCGCCTCATGCACATCAGGAGAACATCATGAAAATGGTCGTCGCTATCATCAAGCCGTTCAAGCTCGACGAGGTGCGTGAAGCATTATCCGTCATTGGCGTGCAAGGCATCACCGTCACCGAGGTCAAAGGCTTTGGCCGGCAAAAGGGGCACACCGAGCTGTATCGCGGCGCGGAATATGTGGTGGATTTTTTGCCCAAGATCAAGCTGGAAGCCGCCATTAACAGCAACCTGCTCGATCAGGTGGTCGAAGCGATAGAGAAGGCGGCCAATACCGGCAAGATCGGCGACGGCAAGATTTTTGTTTCCGACCTCGAACAAGTGATCCGCATCCGCACCGGCGAGTCCGGCCCGGATGCCTTGTAAGGAGAACATCATGAAGAAACTATTTGCGCTCTTTACGCTGGTGGCTGTGCTGTGCGGTTTTGCGTCCGCATCGTTTGCTGCCGATGCGGCGATGCCCGCTGCTGCTGCGGCAGCCGCCGTTACCGCGCCCGCTGCCGAAGCCGCACCGGTAGCCGAAGCCGCCGCGCCCGCACCCGCACCCAATAAAGGCGACACCGCCTGGATGCTGGTAGCCACGCTGCTGGTGATTATGATGTCCATCCCCGGCCTCGCGCTATTTTACGGTGGTCTGGTGCGCAGCAAAAACATGCTGTCGGTGTTGATGCAGGTATTCAGCATCTTCGCGCTGATCACCGTGCTGTGGGCGATCTACGGCTACTCGCTGGCGTTCACCCAGGGCAACGCGTTTATCGGCGGTTTTGATAGATTATTCCTCAAAGGTATCTTCGACCCGGTAACGGGCAGCGTCGCCAATGCCGCCACCTTCAGCAAAGGCGTGGTGATCCCAGAGTTCGCGTTCGTCGCCTTCCAGGCCACTTTCGCGGCGATCACCGTGGCGCTGGTGGTGGGCGCATTCGCGGAGCGCATGAAATTTTGCGCCGTGCTGCTGTTTTCGGCGCTGTGGTTCACCTTTGCCTATTTGCCGATCGCGCACATGGTGTGGTTCTGGGCGGGTCCCGATGCTTATACCGACCAAGCCGCAGCCGATGCGGCCAATGCGACGGCCGGCTGGCTGTTCCAAAAAGGCGCGCTGGACTTCGCCGGCGGCACGGTGGTACACATCAACGCGGCGATCGCCGGGCTGGTGGGCGCATTCATGGTGGGCAAGCGCATCGGCTACGGCAAAGAAGCGATGACGCCGCACAACCTGGTGATGACCATGATCGGCGCGGCGCTGCTATGGGTGGGCTGGTTCGGTTTCAACGCGGGTTCCGCGCTGGAAGCGGGCGGCACGGCCACGCTGGCATTCGCCAACACGCTGATCGCCACGGCCGCTGCGGTGATTACCTGGGTCGGCGCTGAATGGCTGCTGAAGGGTAAGCCCAGCCTGCTGGGCGCGGCTTCCGGCGCGGTTGCCGGACTGGTCGCCATCACCCCGGCTTGCGGTTGGGTCGGTATCGGCGGCGGGCTGGTGATCGGCGCGCTGGCGGGTGTGGTGTGTTTCTGGGGTGTGACCGGGCTGAAGAAACTGCTCGGCGCGGATGATGCGCTGGACGTGTTCGGCATCCACGGCATCGGCGGCATTCTTGGCGCGCTGCTCACCGGCGTATTCAACAACTGGAGCATGGGCGGCACCGGCATCGCCGATTACGTCAACAACACCATCGTCAATACCGAAATCGGCTCACAAGTCTGGATACAGGCGCAAGCTGTTTTGACAACCGTGATCTGGTCTGGCGCAGTGGCATTCGTCTGCTACAAGATCGTGGACATGGTCATCGGACTGCGTGTTGCCGAAGAAGAGGAACGCGAGGGACTGGATACCGCAAGCCACGGCGAGCGCGCTTACAGCCTGTAATACCGTTGCTATTTTAAAGACCAGAAACCCGGTTATCATTGGGCCAGATGGCACGGGCGATTCGTGAATCGCCCCTACCGGGATCATTGTGTGGCGTAGGGGCAATTCACGAATTGCCCTCTTACAAATTACCCGCTACAGAATGCCTTTTTCATTGTGAGGATGGTATGGTGGCTGCGAAAAAAATGAAGCTGGTTCTCGTCGGCAACGGCATGGCCGGGATACGCGCGCTGGAGGAATTGCTCAAGCTCGCCCCGGACATGTACGACATCACCGTGTTTGGTGCCGAACCGCACGGCAACTACAACCGCATCCTGCTGTCGCCGGTGCTTGCCGGTGAAATGACAATCAAGGGCATCATGCTGAACGATGTCGATTGGTACGCGCAATACGGCATCACTTTGCACCTGAATAAGCGGGTGACGCAGATCGACCGCGCACGGCGCAAAGTGTTTGCCGACGATAACACCGAAGCCGAATATGACCGTTTGTTGCTGGCTACCGGCTCCAACCCGGTCATGCTACCAGTGCCGGGCGGCGATTTGCCCGGCGTGGTCGCCTACCGCGACATCAAAGATACCGACGAGATGATCGAAGCCGCGTCGCGTTACCGCCATGCGGTGGTGATCGGCGGCGGGCTGCTCGGGCTGGAAGCGGCAAACGGCCTCAAGCTGCGCGGCATGGACGTGACTGTGGTACATCTGATGCCGTGGCTGATGGAGCGCCAGCTCGACCGCGCCGCCGCCGGTTTATTGCAGCAATCGCTGGAAGCCAAAGGTCTCAAATTCAAGCTGGAAAAACAGACTGCGGAGCTGGTTGCCGGAGAATCGGGGCGCGTCTGCGCGATTAAATTCAAAGACGGCGAAACGCTTCCTGCCGATCTGGTGGTGATGGCGGTCGGCATCCGCCCCAACATCGAACTGGCCGAAGCCGCCGGTCTGCACTGCAACCGTGGCGTGGTGGTAAACGACACCATGCAGACTTACGATCCGCGCATCTACGCGGTGGGCGAATGTGTGTCGCATCGCGGTATCGCCTACGGCCTGGTGGCGCCGCTGTTCGAGCAAGCCAAGGTGTGCGCCAACCATCTGGCGCAACTCGGCATCAGCCGCTATACCGGTTCGGTGACCTCGACCAAGCTCAAAGTGACCGGCATCGACCTGTTTTCCGCCGGCGATTTCACCGGCGGCGAGGGCATGGAAGAAATCGTGTTGAGCGATCCATCCAGTGGCGTGTACAAAAAGCTGGTGATCCGGGACGAAAAGATTGTCGGCAGTGTGCTGTACGGTGATACTGCAGACGGATCATGGTATTTCCAACTGCTGCGCGACGAGCAGAATATCCGCGAGTTGCGCGGTCGTCTGATGCTGGGTCAAAGCCATCTCGGCAACAGCGGGCATCAAGGCCAGAACAACGCGGCATCCATGCCGGACAGCATGGAAGTGTGCGGCTGCAATGGCGTGTGCAAGGGCACCATCGTCAAGGCGATCAAAGAGAAAGGCCTGTTCACTCTGGAAGAAGTGCGCAAGCACACCAAGGCTTCTTCCTCATGCGGCTCATGCACCGGGCTGGTGGAACAGATCATCGCCTCCACCATAGGCGGTGCCTACCAGCCTGTGGATGCCAGCAGAAAACCTCTTTGCGGCTGCACCGACTACACCCACGAAGAGATACGCAAAGCGATCATCGAGCGCAAGCTGAAATCAATCCCGGAGGCGATGGGCTTTTTTGAATGGCGCAATGTCAACGGCTGCGCTTCCTGCCGCCCGGCGCTCAACTACTATTTGCTGTGCGCCTGGCCGCATGACTACATGGATGACCCGCAGTCGCGTTTCATCAACGAGCGCGCTCACGCCAATATCCAGAAGGACGGCAGTTACTCGGTCATGCCGCGCATCTACGGCGGGGTAACTACGCCCGCGCAATTGAAACGCATCGCCGAAGTGGCGGAGAAATATGCCGTGCCGA
>CAZMWC010000169.1:0-5197 GCA_964569805.1 uncultured Gallionella sp. | reverse complement strand
GGTTTCTGGGTTTATTTAAAATCCCAGCGCCCTTGCACCCTGATAAAACGCGAAGCTTGCCAGCCAGGCCAGCGCCAGTGACCACGCAATAACGAATATGGTGAAGCCGAGGTTTTTGGATTCGCTGCGCAGCGTGGCGATGGCGGACAGGCAGGGAGTGTAGATCAGCGTGAACAGCATGAAACTGTAGGCCTGCACCCAGTCCAATTGGTGCGCCAATGCGCCGCCGAGCGCTTCGCCGCCCAAGCCGTAGATTACCGCCAATGAGCCGATGACGATTTCTTTGGCGACGAAGCCGAAGATCAGCGCGATGGTAAGTTGCTCGTTGATGCCGAGCGGGGCGAACACCGGGTTCAGGAAAGCGCCGATCATGCCGGCCAGTGTATCCGCGCTGGCGGGAACGGCGGAGGACGGCAGATTGGTGAGCAGCCAGACCAGCACCACGCCTGCAACGATGAATTTAGTAGCGCGATTAAGGAAGTGTTTTACCTCCAGCCAGCCGCGCATCACCATCTGGCGCCCGGTGGGGAAACGGTAGGGCGGCAGCTCCAGCACGAACGGTTCGTTGTTTTTGAATTTTCCCTTGAACAGTATCGAGGTGAGTATCGCGGCGGCGAAGCTGAACAGGTACAGGCTGAACAGCACCAGCGGCGCGGCCTGCGGCGAGAATAGTGCGGCGGTGATGAACACGAACACTTGCAGGCGCGCAGAGCACAGCGAGAACGGAATCACCAGCATGGTGAGCAGACGCATGGCGCGCGAGCGCATTACGCGCGTGCCCATTAGCGCGGGCACGTTGCAGCCAAAGCCCATCAGCAGCATGACGAAACCGCGCCCATCCAACCCCAGCCTTGCCATCAGCGCATCCATCAGGAATGCGGCGCGCGACAGGTAGCCGCTGTCTTCCACCATCGCCATGAATAAAAAGAACAGGATGATGATGGGAACGAAGGCGGCGACGGTCGCCACGCCGTTGTAGATGCCGTCCAGTAACAGCCCGGAAAGCCAGACGGGCAGGCCGGATAGCATTGGTTCGAGCGCGCTTCCGCGCAGCCAGACGAGCGTATCACCTACGCCTATTTGCAGCGGCTGGCCGATGAAAAAGATGCCCTGGAACAACAGGTACATGATGCCGAAGAAGATCGGCAGGCCCAGCCACGGGTGCAGCATCACGCGGTCGAGCTTTTCGGTGAGGCTGTCCGGTAGTTGCGCCGGGATTTGCACCGCATGTTTCATCACGCGCGCCATTTCAGCCTCGATGTGCTCGTCCTGTTCCAACTGGCTGCGCAGTTGTTCCGCCATGCCGGGCGTGGGGTAGCGTAGCGCCTTGGTGACAACCTGCATGGCCTCCGCGTAGCCGGTGCCGTATTTGCCGCTGATCAGGAAGATAGGCATATCGAGCAGCTCGGTCATCTTTTTGCTGTCGATGCTGATGCCGTATTTCTTTGCCTCGTCGGCCATGTTGAGCAGCACCACCACGTTCATGTCGAGCTGCTTGAGTTGCAGCAGCAGGCTCATCTGGCGTTCGATCTGGGTGGCGTTGAGGATCACCAGCGCGAGGTCGGGCACATTGTCGTGCAGAAAGTGGCGCACCACCTGTTCGTCGTCGGAGAAACCGTGCAGGTCATAAATGCCCGGCAGGTCGATGATTTCCACCATGTCGCCGCCGAGCAATATCTTTCCGGATAGCAGCTCGACAGTGATGCCGGGCCAGTTGCCGACCCGCGCCGCACCGCCGGTCATGCGGTTGAACAGGGTGGACTTGCCGGTGTTGGGCATGCCCAGTAGTGCGATGCGCTTCATGCTTTGCACACCGTGATTTTGGCCGCCTCGCTACGGCGCAGCATGACATCGGTGGTGCCGATGCGCACCTGCAACGGGCCGGAAAAATTGGCCTTGCGGATCAGTTCGACCCGCTTGCCGCTGCGGAAGCCGAGGGCGAGCAGGCGCAGATGCAAGGCTTCTTCGGCGTGGATGGCGACAATGGTGGCGATTTCGCCGGGATGCAGGGTGGAGAGGGGGGTGCCGGGCATGATGATAGTTATTCTCAATAATTTCGCCATTATTCCACAGCCCAATTATTTTGTCGCCCTGTATAAGCCGCACATAATTCCACCGAGCCTGCCCGGGTTGCCGGGTTACGTCGTGCGGGCAATTCATAAATCGCCGCCGCGAACCGGGCTTGCAGTTTTGCCTCCTAAGGCTTTGGCGTGCACTCGTATTACGGTAGAATGGCGGCTTATTTTTCTGGCAAGAAAATGGAAATCAAATGATTAAGGGCAGTATTGTTGCAATCGTCACACCGATGCACGAAGACGGCAGTCTCGATCTGGCGGCATTCCGCGCGCTGATCGATTTTCATATTATCGAGGGCACGGACGGTATCGTGGTGGTCGGGACTACCGGCGAATCGCCGACCGTGGATGTAGAAGAACATGAGCTGCTGATTGCCGAGGCAGTGAAACATGCGGCCGGACGCATCCCAGTCATCGCCGGGACCGGCGCGAATTCGACCAAGGAAGCGATCGAGCTGGCATCGTTCTCACAGAAGGCCGGCGCGGATGCGTCGCTGACAGTGGTGCCTTACTACAACAAACCGACGCAAGAGGGGCTGTACCTGCATTTCAAGGCCATCGCCGAGGCGGTGGACATGCCACATATTCTGTACAACGTGCCGGGGCGCACCGTGGCGGACATGAGCAACGATACCGTGCTGCGCTTGGCGCAGATTCCCAACATCGTCGGCATCAAGGACGCGACCGGCAACATCGAACGCGGCAGCGATCTGTTGCAGCGCGCGGCTTCATTGAAGCGTGCCAACGGAGATTTCGCCATTTACAGCGGAGACGATGCCAGTACGCTGGCGCTGATGTTGCTCGGTGCGCACGGCACCATCTCGGTGACTGCCAATGTCGCACCGAAGCTGATGCACGAGATGTGCATGGCGGCGTTGAACGGCGAACTGGCGAAGGCGCGCGAGATCAATTTCCGTTTGCTCGGACTGCACCGGCATCTGTTCGTCGAAGCCAATCCGATCCCGGTCAAGTGGGCGGTGGCGCGCATGGGTAAAATGAAAAATATCTTGCGTTTGCCGCTCACGCCACTTTCACCGGGTGCGCAGGGCGTGGTCGAGCAGGCTATGCGCCAGGCTGGTTCAATTAATTAATCGGGCTTTATTGCCGGAGACAAACAATGAAAGTTTCGCGTATTGTAATTTCCAGTGCGGCGCTGGTTCTGCTGGCAAGTTGCAGCGATATCGGTTTGAGCAGCAAGCGCATCGATTACAAGGCTGGCGCCGTGCAGGCACCGTCACTTGAAATACCGCCCGACCTGACGACACCCACCCGCGAAGAACGTTACAAAGTTCCCCGTGGTGGCGATGAAACGGTTGCCACCTATTCCGATTACAGCAAGGGCACTGCCGCAGCGCAAAATCAGACCGTGTTGCCGGTGGTGAAAGGGGTGCGTTTGGAGCGCAGCGGCACACAGCGCTGGCTGGTGGTTGAAGATAAGCCCGAAAATGTCTGGACCGTGGTCAAAACATTCTGGCAGGAGAACGGCCTGCCTATCAAAAGCGAAGATCAGGCGGCCGGCGTGATGGAGACCGATTGGATAGAAAACCGCGCCAGGATACCGATGGATGGGATCAGGAATTTGCTCGGTAAAGTATTTGAAGGGATGTACTCGTCAAACGAGCGCGATCAATACCGCACCCGCATGGAGCGGAGCAAGGATGGCATCAGCACCGAAATCTTTATCACGCATCGCGGCAAGGAAGAAATGATCGATGCGGATAAAAACGCATTCCGGTGGCAATCGCGCCCCAATGATCCCGAATTGGAAGCGATCATGTTGCAAAAATTGATGGCGCGCTTCGGCGTCAGCGAAGCGCAGGCTGCCGATGCGCTGGCAAACAGCGCGGCAAAAGACGGTGCGCCGGACACGATAGCGCCATCCAGCCTGCAAACGGTTGCCAATGGCAGCAACATCATCGTGGTGAGCGATACCTTCGATAGATCCTGGCGCAGGGTGGGGCTGGCTGTCGAGCGCGCCGGTTTGGCCATCGAAGACAAGGATCGCATCAAGGGAATTTATTTCCTGCGCATGCAAACCAAGGAGGAAAGCGGTTGGATGGATAAGTTGCAGTTCTGGAAAAGCAGCAAGGATGCCAATACCTACCGCGTGATTGTCAAAGACAAAGTGTCGTCATCCGAAGTGACCGTCACCGATCAAAGCGGCGCGAGCGACAGCACCAGCAAACAGATGCTCGAAGCGATTTACCAGAACATTAAGCAGTAGCACCGTGCGGTTTGCTTCCCTCGGCAGCGGCAGCGAAGGCAACGCGTTGCTGGTCGCTGTCGGGCAGACGCTGGTGCTGATGGATTGCGGCTTCGGGTTGCGGGATTCGATTTTGCGGCTGGCGCGACTGGGCGTATCTCCAGAAAAATTGAGCGGTATCGTCGTCACGCATGAGCATGGTGATCATCTCGGCGGGGTGGCGCGGCTGGCGCGCAAGTTCGATCTGCCCGTCTGGCTCACTCACGGCACGCTGCGCAGCCAACTGCCAGCCTTCGCCGACACTATCCGTATCCATGAAATTGATCCGCATCAAGTATTCGCCATCGGCGACATTCAAATCCACCCCTACCCCGTCCCGCACGATGCCGCCGAGCCGGTGCAATTTGTATTCAGCGACGGCGCACGGCGATTGGGCGTACTGACCGATACCGGCTCCGGCACGCCGCACATCGAGATGACACTGAATGGTTGTCATGCGCTGGTGCTGGAATGCAATCACGACAGCGACATGCTGATGAACGGCGATTATCCGTATCGCCTGAAGCAGCGCGTGAGCGGGCGTTTCGGGCATCTGAACAACCAGGATGCGGCCGCTCTCTTGGGCCGTCTGGATGCGGGTAAGTTGCAGCATCTGGTCGCGGCGCACTTGAGCCGTAAAAACAATACGGCGGCACTGGCGGTGCAGGCTTTGTGCAGTGCGCTGGGTTGCGAGGCGGGCTGGGTCGGTGTGGCGACGCAGGAAACGGGGTTCGCCTGGCGTGAAATCACCTGAAAATCAAGAGAGTGATAAACCTAAAAACCGGTGATGATGAATGTTGTGCTTATCCAAGATATTGCGTTGCCCTTGTAGGTGCGAATTCATTCGCACATAACCTCTTGTTCGTGCGAATGAATTCGC
>CAZMWC010000168.1:627-5260 GCA_964569805.1 uncultured Gallionella sp. | reverse complement strand
GCAAAGCGCGGCAGACCGGAGAAATCAAGCAATGGGTTCATGGATGAGTGGAAATAAATGCTGCGTTGGAAAATCGAGAAGTCACATTTTACTACAGCAAACATGGCGACCCGCTACGCTCTATGCCTCTGCTCGCGGCGCGCAATCTGTAGGATGGGTGGAGCGCAAGCGATACCCATCGCCAATTTCAATCAAATGATGGGTATCGCGATGCTCCCTACTTTGCGCGCGGCACACCGATCTTGGGGCACAGAGCCGATATTGGGCATACATCACACCGGGGCGCCCTCAGAGTGCAAATCTCGCGCCCCAACGAAATCATATTTACGTGCAACGAGTAACGAAGCTCGGGCGGGATTTTGGATTGCAGGCGATCCATATCTCGCGGCGCGCAGTGTTTGTCTTTTTGCGTAGGCCTGACCCAGCCGAGCCGCCGGGCGATGCGCCAGCAATGCGTATCCACGGGAAAAACCTGCCTGCCCAGCGAGTACATCAAAACGCATCGTGCCACCTTCTTGCCGACTCCCGGCAATGACAACAAGAAAGTTTCGGCATCCTCGTCGCTCATCTTGCGCAACGGCTTCAAAGATGGCTCGCCGAACTTTTCCACGATCACATCGAGCAGCTCGCGGATCGCTTTGGCTTTCTGGTTCGACAGGCCGCCGCTGACGATAGGCCGCGCAATATATTCGGCGGGCGCTTCGGCGATTTGGTAATGGGTGGGGAAAGTTTCTTTCAGCGAGCGGAAAGTGCTGCGGTAGCTCGCCTCGCCTGTCTTGGTGCTGCAAATGATGAACAACAATTCGTCCAGCGGGTTTTTGAGGTTGTAGTGGTTGAAGTCGCGGTAGCGGTTTTTCAGGGCTGCGGCAACGTTCCAGATAAACAGCGGATATTTTGGTAATGCCATATTAGATGCTAAGCGCCAGCCTTCAAAACTCCACCGGCCCGAATTTCTGATAAAGCTCTGCCAAATGACGTACCGACATCCTGAACTGGCTGCGCGCTTTCACGGTTGATTTCTCGGTGCTGGCATTCATCACCTTGGAGCCCGGATCAAAGATCACACGTCCGGCGCACAGTGCCGCCAGATAGCGGTTGAAATCCGTGCCCTCCCCCAGTAGCGCGGGGCTGAAATAGCGATAGGCGGGTGCTGACTCCTTTTCGCTTTCATACGGGACATAAGCCGCCTGCGCGTGCTTCTTGTTCCACCCGATCATCAGCTCGGCGAACGACCAAGCGGCGGCGCAGTCTCCGGCATCGTCGAGCAACTCCACCGCGCCGCCTACATCCTCGATAATCTTTCGCGACGGGTTAAAGCCGCGCACCGCCAAGGTGAGGCCGGTTTTTACATTGCGGCAATCGGCACGATGCGTACCGGTAAAATAGAGCGTGTCGTCCCCGGTGGGCTTGCCGTATTCGCGGACAAACACTTTTACGCCGCTCTCGCCGTACATCCCACCGTCCGGCTCCGGCGTCATCAGCGTGATCCGGTCGCCGCTATAGGCTTTCATTTCCCAGCCCAGAAAATCAGGCTCGGAGCGCCTGTTTGGAAGTGACGGAATCTATAATTTAATCTTCAACAATTAAGACTTCGCGCTGACACTCATCACAAAACTTAACAAACACATGCTCATCATCAATCATTACTTCTTCAACAAAATTCAATCGTGTTTGGCATTTTTGGCAACAGTCTGGCTGGTCAGACATAATGTATAACACTATATCTGGATAACTTTCTCTGGTCTTCAAAGCCGTCATTTTCTATTATCCAAAAAAAGTTCATTCCGATGCCACGCGATAAACTCAGCTTGCGGTGCAAAGCGATCTGGCGGCTCAATCGTGCGACCATTCAACGGTAACAGAACCTCAATTACGAAAGTTTCCTTACGCCGCTTTAGCTCCTCTGAAACGACAATCTTGAAGTCGTCGGTGAGCGTTATTAGCCCCTTATCAAAAGCCTTGTCATGAATCGCCGAAAGGCACAGGCCATTACTTGGATTTAGGCGATTCGCCTTGTCTTTGCTCCACGGCACAATATGGCTGGCAATCAACAGGCGTGGCTCTGACAGGCCAGACATGCAACATCGCCCCCGATAACTACTCAACACGGCGCGGCGGAAAAAATTTTGTTTGATACGTTGCTCGGTAATTATTTTTCTTGTTTCGCCGGAATAGTCCCCCGGCACAAGCAATTCATCTGCTTCGTCTTCAGGTAGTGCCGCATTGTCAAGATTGCGCCTGAGCATCTCGCATTCCACCGCTAATTTTTCCCAGTCAGCATGAAATTCAGCCCATACCTCTCGGTCAAGATTAGACGCGCCAACCAACCCCTTGCGGCCCGTGCCTGTTATTGCAGGATCAAGGCTGGCAAAATTATTTAGCTTCATGGATACAGCACTCGGCGTTCGACCAATTAGCTTTGCAAGCCCGATTACGTCAGGGGTGCGCATATCAAGTTTGCCAAAAGGAAGTTGGCAATAAAGATGGAATGCGAGCTTGAGCTGCTCTTTTGTCCAGCGGGTTGTGGTCATGATGCCCTCGGCTTTGTTGTTGTGTACTGCATTACAAGTAAGTAAATTCGTAGGTCGGGCGGTGCTCGGCTGCTATATCCGGCGGGTTCCCTGCCCCTAGTCTGCCATATTACGTAACGGTACTACTTATCCAAAGCGACTCGGCCATTCCAATCAAGAAACAACAACAGCCTGCTCCAGTGTAGCCACCGGCAGATACAGCGCCAGCGGACTATCGATGCAGGCAATGAAACCCAGCTTGGTATAAAACGCTTTGGCCTTGTCGTGTTTGGCATCGACCACGACGGCATACAGCCCCACGCGTTGCGAGAATTCCACCGCCAGGCGCAATGCGAATGCCAGCAGGTCCTGGCCGGTGCCTTTGCCCTGATGGCGGACATCCACCGCCAAGCGGCCAATGCGCAGGATGGGGGCGGGGTGGCGCGGCAGTTTTGATCGGGCAGGCAGCGCTGCCGTGGCGATCTGGCCCGCGCTCACGGTGACGAAGCCGATGACGGTTACGCCGTCTGCCGCAAGCGCTACATAGGTTTTGCCGAAGCCGCGCCGCTGTTGCTGGCCCGCCTGGCGCTGCAGAAAATCGTTCAGCGCCGCGTCGCCGCAATCAAACCCGTTGCGGTTGTGCTGCTTGTCGAGCAGTTGGATGACTGCCACGTTTACTTGCGCGCCATGAGTTTGCGCAATGCGGCCTTGGGCTTGGGCGGTTTTTCCACAGAAGATGCGAACGCTTCGAAGTCGCGCTGGGTGAGCATGAGTGTGTCGTGGTCCGCCACCACACGCCGCGCCGCCTCGTATGCGTTCTGCAACATGAAGCCGGAAACGGTCGTCCCCATCAAGGCGGCGGCGCGCTCGATCATGGCTTTGGTGTCGGCGCTGGTGCGCAAATTGATGCGCGATGATTCATTGGTGGTGATTGCTGACATGGCTGTTACTCCCGTTTTACGGATGCGCACATTGTACGTCATATTTACGCACATGACGAAATGCGCGGTGACCGGTATCCACGTGAGAATTGATTGCCAAACATCAAGCCTCGTGCGGCGAGAAGCCAGCCATATAGTGGATGCATGGCCGAGGTTTGATTGTGCTCTTGGCTGGAATCCAATTTGCGTTCAGGGCGGCTACTTTTGATAAACAACCTGCCCGTCGAGCAGCGTATAGCGCACCCGGCCCTGCATTTCGTAGCCGTTGAACGGCGTGTTCTTGCCCTGGCTTTTGAGTGCGGCAGGTTCGATCTTCCAGCTGGCAGCGGGATCGAATACGCAGATGTCGGCATGGGCACCGACCGACAGGTGTCCCATCTTTTGCCCGAGCAGTTGCGCCGGGTTGACGGTGATGTGCGCCAGCGCTTCCACCAGCGGTATCTGCTCCTGTTCCGCCCATTTCAGCGCCAGCGGCAGCAGCAGTTCGAGCCCGGTCGCGCCGGCTTCCGCTTCGGCGAACGGCAGTTGCTTGGCGTCGTCGTCCACCGGCGAGTGGTTGGAGCAGATCGCATCAATGGTGCCGTCCAGCAGCCCGGCGCGCAGTGCCGCGCGGTCGCGCTGGCTGCGCAGTGGCGGCGCCAGGTGGCAGTTGGCGTCGAAGAAGCCGATATCGGTCTCGGTCAGGTGCAGGTGGTTGATCGACACATCGCAGGTGACGGTCAGTCCGTCGCGTTTGGCGGCGCGCACCAGCTCGACACCCGCCGCGCTGGAGAGGCGGCAGATGTGCAGCGTGACACCGGTTTCGCGCGCCAGTTGCAGCATGGTGGCAAGCGCGGTGGTTTCGGCCACCACTGGAATCGCGGGCAGGCCCAGACGGGTGGCCACTTCGCCGTCGTGCGCCACGCCGTCCTTGGCGAGGAAGGCATCCTGCGGGCGCAGCCACACGCGGTAGCCGAAAGTCGCGGCGTATTGCATGGCGCGCAGCAGCACGCGCGTGTCGGTAAGCGGCGCATCGGCGTGACTGAACGCCTTGCAGCCGGCCTCGGTCAGCTCGACCATTTCGGTGAGTTCCGCGCCTTTGAGGCCGTAAGTCAGCGCGCCGACCGGAAACACGCGCGCCTGATTGAGCGAACGCGCGCGGTGCTTGAGCATCTCCACCAGCCCCGGCTCGTCCAGCGGCGG
>CAZMWC010000168.1:0-617 GCA_964569805.1 uncultured Gallionella sp. | reverse complement strand
CCATTTCCGATTCCAGCGTGGCCCGGTATTCATAGCCGGGTTCGCGCAAGCGCGCGGCGACGTCCACCAGGCCGGGCATCACGACCAGCCCGGTAGCATCGATCACTTGATCGGCGACAAAACCTTGCGGTGCTTTGCCGATCGCGGCGATGCGCCGGTCGGCGATGAACACGTCCTGCTGCGCGTCGATCTTATTTTTCGGGTCGATCAGCCGCCCGCCCTTGATATGGATATTCATGTCGTTGCTCCCGCCAGCATGCTCATCACCGCCATGCGCACCGCGATGCCGAACGTCACTTGCGGCAGGATCACCGAATGCGAGCCGTCCGCCACGCAGGAGTCAATCTCGACGCCACGGTTCATTGGCCCCGGATGCATCACGATGGCATCCGCCTTGGCGTGCGCCAGTTTTTCTGCAGTAAGGCCGTAGTTCTTGAAGTATTCCTGCGCGCTGGGCAGCAGCGCGCCAGCCATGCGTTCGTTCTGCAGCCGCAGCATCAGTATCACATCCACATCTTTCAGCCCTTGCGCCATGTCGTGATAGACCCGCACCCCGAGGTTCTCGACCATGGTCGGCAGCAGCGTCTTGGGCGCGATCACGCGCACTTCCGGCACGC
>CAZMWC010000167.1:0-5305 GCA_964569805.1 uncultured Gallionella sp. | reverse complement strand
CGACTCGCTTGGGATGCTACCTTGTTCTGTATTGCATTGCACGCATTACCCGCGTAGTGGCACGGTGCACCGCACGGGCGATTCGTGAATCGCCCCTACGAACCACCATCAAACCCGCATTGCCGCCAGGCTTCATACACCACTACTGCCACCGTGTTGGATAAATTCAAACTGCGATTGTCGGGCAGCATGGGTAGTCGCACGCGCTGTGCCACCTCGAATTGTTTCAGCACCTCAACGGGCAGGCCGCGGCTTTCCGGGCCGAACAGGAAGGCATCACCGGCTTGATAACTAACCTGATGAAAGGCTTGTGAGCCTTTGGTGGTGAGCGCAAACACGCGTGCCGGCTCAAAAGCCGACAGACAATCCTGCAACGTGTCATGCACGCGCAATGTCGCAAACTCGTGATAATCCAGCCCGGCGCGGACAAGTTGCTTGTCTTCCAGCGTAAAACCGAGCGGCTTGATCAAGTGCAATTGGCAGCCGGTGTTGGCGCATAGGCGGATGATGTTGCCGGTGTTGGGCGGGATTTCGGGTTGGTACAGAATCACGTTAAACATGAAAAAAGTCCGGTAAGTCTTGTCAGTGGCTGGAAAAACAGCTAACTTCCACCCCTGCCGAGGTTGGCCTGCAATAAAAAACATTCGGGAGAAGGATTATGGCGCGTCCGGAGAAAATTCGTTTAGGTGATTTGCTGGTCCAGCAACAGCTCATTACGCAGGAACAGCTCATGTTCTCGCTGGAGCAGCAAAAACGCAGCGGACGCAAGCTAGGACGGGTGCTGGTGGATAACGCCTTTGTCACCGAGGAGAAAATTTCCGAGGCGCTCGCCAAGCAGCTCAACATCCCCTACATCAACCTCAAGTACTACAACATCAAACTCGAACAGGTACGCTTGTTACCCGAGAACCAGGCGCGCCGGTTCCGCGCTATCGTGCTGGAAGAACGCAACGGCACTCTGCTGGTCGGCATGGCCGACCCGACCGACTTGTTCGCTTTCGATGAAATTACACGCATCGTCAAACGCGATATAGACATCGCGGTCGTCACGGAAGGGCAGTTGCTGGAGAGTATCGATCGCGGTTATCGGCGCACCGAAGAAATCACCGGCCTGGCAAAGGAACTCAGCGAAGACATCGGCGATACCTATGTGGATTTCGGCGCGCTATCCGACAGTGTGGGTGGCGAAGATGCGCCGGTAGTCAAGCTGCTGCAAACCATGTTCGACGATGCCACGCAGATCCGCGCATCCGACGTTCATATCGAGCCGCAGGAAGGGCGGGTGATGATCCGTTTCCGCATCGACGGCGCGTTGCACTTGCAGATGGAGGCCGACAACAAAATCGCTCCGGCGCTGGTGCTGCGCCTCAAGCTGATGTCCGGGCTGGATATTTCCGAAAAACGTCTGCCGCAGGACGGGCGTTTCCATGTGCGGGTGCGCGATCAGGGCGTGGATGTGCGTATCGCCACTTGCCCCACGCAATACGGCGAATCGGTGGTGATGCGCCTGCTGCGCCAGGATGGCGGCATGGCATCGCTGGACAGCCTGGGTATGCCGCCCGACATGCTGAAACGCTTCCGCGAAGTCATCCGGCGCAGCAACGGCATGATTCTGGTCACCGGCCCGACCGGTAGCGGCAAGACCACCACGCTGTATGCCGCGCTGGCGGAAATCAACACCATCGAACAGAAAATCATCACCGTTGAAGACCCGGTGGAATACCGTTTGCCCGGCATCAATCAGGTGCAGGTCAACGAAAAGATCGAGCTGACTTTTGCGCGCGTGCTGCGTTCCGCCTTGCGCCAGGATCCGGACGTGATCCTGGTCGGCGAAATGCGTGATGCCGAAACTGCGCAGATCGGTTTGCGTGCCGCCATGACCGGCCATTTGGTGCTTTCTACCCTGCATACCCGCGATGCCGCCGGCACTTTGTTCCGCATGGTGGACATGGGCACGCCGCGTTTCATGGTGGCCTCTTCGGTGCAGGCGGTCATTGCGCAGCGTCTGTTGCGCCGCGTGTGCGAGAGTTGCAGCGAAGCGCATGTGCCTACCCCGCAGGAAGGCGAGTGGCTGAAGACCGAAGGTGTGCAGCCCGACCAATGGGGTGGTTTGCTGCACGGGCGCGGTTGTTCGCATTGCAACGGTACCGGTTACCGTGGCCGTATGGGCGTGTACGAAATGCTGGAGATGGGACGCGAAATGGTCGAAGCCGCCGCACACGACAGCGCCACGCACTTTATGCAAGTGGCGCGTCAGCACATGAAGGGCAAGCGCATCCTGGATCACGCCCTGATACAGATGAAGCTGGGCAACACCACGGTGGAAGATGTGATGCGTATCAGCAACCAGGTAGAGGAGTGAGCGTAAGTGGGCTGCTTTGAAATATCCGAAACCATCCGATTCATGTGCAGTGATTTTGTAGGGGCGAATTCATTCGCCCGTGGGCGAATGAATTCGCCCCTACAATTGAGGCTTCCAGGCTAATGGCGGTATTTGCCTACAAAGGCCGCAACGGGCGCGGCGATCTGGTGGAAGGCACGCTGGACGGCGACGACAGCGGCGCTATTGCCGATCAGCTGATGAATATCAGCATCACACCGGTCGAAATCAGGCCGTTCCGCGGTGTTCGCGGCGGTGCATCGGCCAAGTCGGGCAGGCTCAAGCGCTTGTTCACCGAAAAACCCATCGCCCCGATGGATATTCTGTTGTTCAGCCGCCAGATGTATACCCTGCTCAAATCGGGCGTGCCGATCATGCGCGCATTGGCAGGTTTGCAGGAGTCCTCACAGAATCCGACCTTTGCTGCGGTGTTGCTGGATCTGCGCGAAAGCCTCGATAGCGGCCGCGAATTGAGTGCCGCGCTGCGCCGCCACCCCAAGATATTCTCGCCGTTTTACGTCAGCATGGTGCAGGTCGGCGAAATGACCGGTATGCTGGATGAAACCTTTATCCGCCTGTACAACTATCTGGAATTCGAGCGCGACATGCGTGAGCGTATCAAGACCGCGATGCGCTATCCCAGCTTTGTGATCATCGCCATGGTGATCGCCGTCGTCATCATCAACCTGTTCGTGATCCCCGCTTTCGCCAAAGTGTATGCGGGCTTCCATGCCGAGCTGCCGACCATTACCAAGATGCTGATCGGGTTTTCCGGTTTTATGGTGGATTACTGGGTGCTGATGCTGGCGATATTGATCGGTGCGGTGATGAGTTTCCGTTTCTACATCAATACCGTAGATGGGCGCTACAAGTGGGATAGATTCAAATTCAAATTACCGGTTGTCGGGACTATCATTTTCAAGGCCACTCTGTCGCGGTTTGCGCGCAGCATGGCGCTGTCCTTCAAGAGCGGCATGCCGATCCTGCAGGGGATGAACGTGGTCGGCATGGTGGTGGATAACGAATTCATGCGCAGCCGCATCGAGCAGATGCGCGACGGCATCGAGCGCGGCGAAAGCATTCTGCGCACCGCCGTTGTTGCGGGCGTGTTCAACCCGGTGGTGTTACAGATGATCGCCGTCGGCGAAGAAACCGGCGACATGGACGGCATGATGCTCGAAGTCGCGGAAATGTATGAGCGCGAAGTCAAATACGATGTCGCTACCCTCAGCTCGAAAATCGAACCCATCCTGATCGTGGCGCTCGGCATCATGGTGCTGATCCTTGCGCTCGGCGTGTTTCTGCCGATGTGGGATTTGGGCAAAGCGGCGATGGGGCGATGAGCGTCAGAAGACAGAGGACAGAAGACAGAGGACAGATGGTTGTGTGCCGCTGTGCGGCATCTATTGGAAAAGTTCGCGGCAAAGCCGCGACAAAACCTCTGTCCTCTGTCTTCTGTCCTCTGTCTTCTGGCTTCACCCTGATCGAGCTGATCGTGGTCATCATCATCGTCGTGGTGCTGATGGGGCTGTTTCTGAATCGCGTGCAGTTCTATCAGGAGCAGGCCGAGAAGACCGCGATGGAGCAGGTGGCCGTTAACGTGCAAAGCGCGCTGACCATGCAATACGGGAAGCTGCTCACACGCGGCAAAGCCTCCGACTTGCCTGCTTTGGTGCAGGACAACCCGATGAACTGGTTGCAGAAAAAACCGCGCAATTATGCCGGGGAGTTTTACGAACCTACGCCGCTGTCGGTGGAGCCGGGTAACTGGGTGTTCGATCTCCGGTCGCGCGACCTGGTTTACATTCTGAATAACGCCAATTATTTCAAACCGGGCAGCGACGGCAAGAAATGGATACGCTTCCACGTTGCCGCCAACTATGAAGTTTCGCGCCTGCCGTCATTGCAAAACGCGCCCGCCGAGCTTACCGGTACCGTGTTCGAACCGGTCGAGCCCTATGTATGGTTTTAATTCCTGCCAACGCCACATATTCATCTTCTGGTGGAACTTTAAGCCAATTGCCCTGCCTTATAGCTAAAGGTGGCGGTATAGCTCTAGAAGTGGTGGATGGGGCTGGGAAGTTTCACACTAACCGCAGAATTGGGGGGTAAAACCCAAGTTGTTCTGCCTAAAGAACAGGCGATCCGGGGTTGTGCTCTCATGGGAGTTCGCCTATAGTCAACCCAATTATGTGGCATCCCTTTTGCGACAAGGGGCTGGCGAACAGATTAAAGTTTTAACATGACGGGTGTGGTATCTAAATTCGAGGAGATTGAAATGAGAAAACAAGCTGGTTTTACACTGATCGAGCTGATCATGGTGATTGTAATTTTGGGTATTTTGGCGGCGACGGCGTTGCCGAAGTTTGCTGATTTGTCCAAAGATGCGCGTTTTGCTTCTGCCAAGGGTGCATTAGGTGCGGTGCAATCGGCAGCGAATATTACTCATGCAGCATGGCTGGTCGCAGGGTCCGGTGCCGCAACCACTGTTACGCTGGAGGGTGTCAGCATAGATCTGGTGAACGGCTATCCTGACGACAGTACGACGGGGATTACTAGAGCTGCCAATATTGTCACCGGACAGGGCTATACGGTCGCGGGCACAAACCCAATCACGATTACTCCTGATGGCGTGACAACCGCTGCGGACTGTCAGGTTCAGTATTCGCCTGCGGGTGTGGGAGGCTCGCCAACCATTACCTTGACTGCCGATGATGCGGCGACTGACTGTGATTAACACGCGTAGGGCGCAATAACCAACGGGCATTGCGCCGTATGTTGTAACAAAATATGGGGAGGCTTCGGCCTCCCTTGTTTTTCGCCCGCTGTTTACGCTTTTTGCTACACTGCATCCCTGCTTTCATGCAGGCCTTAAAAGGGGATAGCACATGCGTTTGAGTTCCGAGCAAGTTGAGGCGATCAAAC
>CAZMWC010000166.1:0-5308 GCA_964569805.1 uncultured Gallionella sp. | reverse complement strand
CGCAGCGATACCCATCAATTCATCAATCACACAAACGATGGGTATCGCTGCGCTCAACCCATCCTACGATTAATCGGAAATACAAGGTTTGTCGTGCGGCATGAAATTCAACACGCGCGCACCGACGGCGGTGATGATGAAAGCGATGGCCAGCCCACCAAAACCCAACAGGAATTCATACAGCGAAGGATGATAGGTGGCGATCTGCCCGTCGCCGAAGCTGCTGCTGACCGCATAGCCCGGGAAGATATTAAGCGGATAGGCCTGCCCGCCGATGATGAACACATACAATAAAGCGAATCCGCCGAGAATAACCAGCAGCGAGGCCGCCATGACGGTTCTGGCCTTATCCATGCCGGGCAGATAGATCAGCAGCAACGGCAGCAGGTTACCGAGCAGCACATAGCCACACCAGAACAGCGCCGGATAGATGCCACCATCCAGCAGGATGAAGAGTTCGAAGCCTGACTGATGCGCGAAATACAGGTTGGTCAGGTGATAAGTGGCAACCATGTACAGCGAGCCGATGACGAACACGCCGAGCAGGTTTTTCTTGCGTTGCAGGATTGCCGGATCAAGCGTTTCCTCGTTCCACGCATACATTGCCAGCTGCGCCAGATGGAACACCGCCAGCCCCCAGGCAAACGACAGCACAATGAACATCGGCGGCAACAGGGCCGAGCCATAAGCCTGGCGTGCGGTGAGGAAGGCGAAAATCAGGCCGGTGCCGGTGGTCAGGATAAAACGCCAGGCAAACACCGCGAAACCTGCCGGTTTTGTCCAGCGATTCATGCGCTGTTCCATCATCGTCCACAGATAGACAACCACCAGCGAGAACATGCCGGAATACAGCACGATGTTCCACGCAAACACCGAGGTAATGTTGTAATTGGTCGCGGCAACGATGATGCGATCCGGCCTGCCCAGGTCGAGCATCAGCACGGTGAGCCCTCCCGCCAGCATGGCGATGGATAACAGTCCGGCCAGCGGCGCGCGCACCTTGTAGGCGGTCTTGCCGAATACCGAGCCGATGGAGGCAACATTCAACACCCCCGAGGCGGCAACAATCAGAAAAATAGCGAACACGTGCGGAATACCCCACACGATCTGGTTGTTCATGCCGGTGATGATGTGCCCGTGCGATTCCATCAGATGTACGGCATACAAACCCGCCAGCGCAATCAGGCCGACCATCCCGAGCAGCGCGTAATACAGGCGGCTTTTGAATCGCAATGAGACAAGAGTAGGCATGGTCACAGTCCCTGGTAACGGATGCCGGTGTTAAGCTGCAGGTCGGCACGCACCTGCGCGGTCGCAACAGAGCGTATCTTGCTGGCGATCTCGCTTGCCGGGTCGTTCAGATCGCCAAACAGGATCGCCTGGTTCGGGCAAGCCTCGGCACAGGCCGGCTGCATACCCTGATCGACGCGGTGCACGCACAGGGTACACGCTTCCACCGTCCCCTTGCCGCGCGGCACATCCGGATTCTGGTCGTGCAGCGGTTCGTGCACGAAGGAACGCGCCTTGTACGGGCAGGCCATCATGCAATAGCGGCAACCGATGCAGCGATGCTTGTCCACCAGCACGATGCCGTCGGCACGCTTGAACGATGCCGCCGTCGGGCACACATCCACGCAGGGCGGATGCTCGCAGTGCTGGCACATCATCGGCAGCGATACCTCGCGCCCGCTGCTGACATCCCTGATCTCGATCTTGCGTATCCATTGCGAATCGGTCGGCAGCGTGCCGCCGGACAAGCCGTTTTCCTTGTTGCAGGCAGTCACGCAATCACTGCAACCTTTCTTGCACTGCGCGGTGTCGATCAACATCCCCCAACGCACTTTGCCGCCCAGAGACTCCGGTTTGCCATGCGCCACATCAAACAACAGCATGCCCGGCGCGATGGCAACCGCAGCGACCCCAAGCGAAGTCTTCAGAAAATCCCTGCGTTGCGGATCGATATCGCTCATTTTCCGTCCCTCCGCAACCACGCGCTCTTGCGTTTTCCGGAATGGCACTCGAAGCAATCGGTGCTCACCGCTTCATAACGATGGCACGCGACACAGAAACTGTCGTCGCGGGCGATCACGCTGTCATCCTTGATACTGGCATGGCACTCGATACAGTTTTTCAGACTGCGTTTTTCGTCGCGCACACCTTTGCGCACCGTCTCATCGCGCTGATGCTTGAGCAGGTGCATATGGTTTTTGCGCATCCACTGCGTGTCTTCCACGCACTGCCCGCCCTTGCCGATATCCAGCTTGGGTGTGTTAGTCGCAGCAGAGGCTTGATTGCCGATGAGTAAAACAAACATTGCGAGCGCGATAGCAACGCGGATAGGAACTGTCACGAGCAGGTCAAGCTGCAAGGCGCAGCGGAACGAGCCGCGAGACATACCTTGCAGGTAGGCGAGCGGCGAGTGAGTACGCAACACAGCAGATTGATCGCGCAGTAGGTTCATGCCGCGTTTACTCACCCAAACCCATCTGAATGTAACCCGTCGGACAAACATCGGCGCAGATGTGACAACCGATGCACTTGTCGTAGTTGGTCGTCACGTAGCGGCCCAATGTCGCCTCGGACTTCTTGACGCGGGAAACGGCGGTCTGCGGGCAATACACCACGCAGTTGTCGCACTCGAAGCACATGCCGCAGCTCATGCAGCGCTTGGCCTCGGCGACCGCCTTCTCCTGGACAAGCGCACGCAGGCGCTCGTCGAAGTTGCCCAGCGCGGTTTCCTTGTCCAGCGTAACAATTTCACGCCGGTTGCGCGGCACATAGGAGAAATGCCCAAGAAACAATTTGTCATGCGGGATGACATAACGGTCGGAGCGGTTGTCAAAATTGTGCACTGCAGCGCCGGAATCGCAGGTGCCGCGCATCGGCTCGTGCGACTCTCCGATCTTGATGCCCTTCTCGGCCATCTTGCGCATCAGGTCGAACTGGTGCGCGTCGATCTTGGGGCGCTTCTCCAGATCGCGACCGAGCATATAGTTATGGATGCCGTCGGCGGCGATGGAGCCGTGGCCGATAGCGGTGGTCAGCAGATGCGGGCGAATTACGTCGCCGCCTGCGAACACGCCTTGCTGGCCCTTCACCACATAGTTCCGGTCGGTCGAAACCGCGCCCTTGCCGTTGTCGAATTGCTCCAGCCCGGTGAAATCGACTGCCTGGCCGATTGCCGAAACGATCAGGTCGGCTTCGATGTCCTGTTCGCTGCCTTCGACATTTTTGACCTCCAGCTTGCCGCCGGCGATCTTGGCTTCACACTGCATCACGCGCAGTGCGGTGGCACGGCCATTGGCATCGCGCACAATGCCGACCGGCACCAGACCGCCCTTGATGTGGATGCCTTCGGCCAGCGCCTGCTCGATCTCATGCTTGTTGGCCTGCATCTTGTCGATGTTGAATATCGAAGTCAGTGTCACTTCCGCGCCTTGCTTGGCGGAAATATCGGCGACATCCTGCGCCATGCGTCCGGCGATGGCATGTTCGGTATCGGTCGGTTTGGCGTGCGCGATATGGCCCAGACGGCGCGCGATGGTCGCCACGTCGATGGAAGTATCGCCGCCGCCGACGACTACGACGCGTTTGCCGACGTGCTGCAAACGTCCGTCGTTGAACGCCTTCAGGAACGCGGTTGCGGTGACCACGTTAGGTGCTTCGCTATCGGCGATAGGCAGCGCGCGACCAGCCTGCGCACCCATGCCGAGGAACACCGCATCGAACTCCTTGCGGATCTGCTCCAGTGTGATGTCCTTGCCGACATGGCAGTTCATGCGCGTCTTCACGCCCAGATCAATGATGCGCTGGATTTCAGCATCCAGCACATCGCGCGGGGTACGAAAGCCGGGGATACCGTAGCGCATCATGCCGCCGAGGAATTCGTGCTCGTCGAAAATGGTGACTTCGTGCCCCTTCAATGCCAGTTGATAGGCGCAGGACAGGCCGGCCGGGCCGCCGCCGAGGATCGCAACTTTCTTGCCGGAAGATTCGACTGCCGGTTTGTTGAATTTCAGCTGGTTGGCAATGGCGTATTCGCCGAGGAAGTGTTCCACCGAATTGATGCCGACGTGGTCTTCCACTTCGTTACGGTTGCAGCCGGTCTCGCACGGAGCCGGGCACACGCGCCCCATCACCGACGGGAACGGGTTGGCTTCGGTCAGACGGCGCCAGGCATATTCCTGCCAGGGCATAGCCGGTTTGCCGTCGGCGCCATTCGGCACTTTCTCGGTGCCGCGCACAATCGACAGATAGCCGCGAATGTCTTCGCCCGCCGGGCAACTGCCCTGGCATGGCGGGGTGGACTGGATGTAAGTCGGGCACTTGTAGGAATAGCTGGCCTGGAATATCTTCTGGTTCAGGCGAGGCGCCTTGTGGTCGCCATCCTTGTAACGGCGGAACGTGAGCTTCTGCGTGGTTTCGACTGTTGCTGACATTATGCTGCCTCCAATGAGTTACCTGTATTTAATCCACGAAAACGCGATTCGAAAATTCGAATGTAGGCCGGGCTCCGCCCGACATGGCGGGCAAAGCCCGCCCTACAAATGCTGTTTTTATTCCACAAAAAAGCGGAAATACTCTGTCCACGGAAAACACGGAAAACACGGAAATTACAAAAAACAGATATGCACTTTTCTGTGTATTCCGTGTTTTCCGTGGACCATGTTTTTCCAATGACCATGTTTTATTTGTTATCACCCAAAATGATCGCATTGCTGACCAGCTGATGCACACCGCCCACCATCCTGCGGTCGAATCCGTAGATGGGCATGATTTTGGTAAATTGCGCCTTGCAGATCGCGCAGATGGTCGCCATGAAATTGACCCCGTGTTCATCCGCTACCTGTTGCAGCACTTCCATGCGCGGCAGCGCGCCCTTGACGCGCAGTTCCAGCAGATCGTCGGTCAGCAGGCCTCCGCCGCCGCCGCAACAGAATGTTTTTTCGCGCGTGGTTTCTGATGGCATCTCGACGAAATTATTGGCGACCGCCCTGATAATGTTGCGCGGAATCTCGAACTGCCCGCCGGCGAGATCGCCCATGCGCGAACCGCGCGCCACGTTGCAGGAATCGTGAAAAGTGATGATGTGCTTGTCGTTCGCTTCCTTGTCGAATGACAGCGCGCCGCGCTCGATCATGTCCCAGGTGAACTCGCAGATATGCGTCGGCTGCTTGTAACGGTGATCCAATTGCTTTTGCAGCATCTGCGCGAAGCGGTCGGCTTCGGCCGCGCCTTCGCCCACGCCGCTCAAAGTATTCCAGAAACTGTAAGCGACGCGCCAGGCATGGCCGCACTCGCCCACCAC
>CAZMWC010000165.1:0-5316 GCA_964569805.1 uncultured Gallionella sp. | reverse complement strand
AACACCGTGATCGCGGTTACGTCCAGCACGTTGCGGTAGGCGGTTTCAAAGGTGCGGATGCCGCGTTCGCAGAAAATAATGTTGTGGTTGCCGCCCGCCGCGATGTATTCCGCCGACATCAACCATTCGGAAATAGTCGCCGACATGCCGCGCTTGAGTATCACCGGTTTATTGATGCGCCCGACCTCTTTCAGCAGGTCGAAATTCTGCATATTGCGTGTGCCGATCTGAATCACGTCCACGTCGTATTCCATGAACAAATCAATTTGCCGCACATCCATCAACTCGGTGACGATGGGCAATTTGTACGGGCTGGCCGCCCTGCGGAACATATCCAGGCCCTCTTTGCCTTTGCCCTGAAAAGCATACGGGCTGGTGCGCGGTTTGAACGCGCCGCCGCGCATCATGCGGCAGCCCGCCTCATGCGCAAACTTGGCCGACAAGTCCATTTGCTCCTGCGTTTCCACCGAACATGGTCCGGCGATCACCTGTATCTGGTTACCGCCGAGCGGTATGCCGGCGATGTCGATCACGGTGTTTTCGCGATGCGATTCGCGCGACACGATTTTGTATTGCTTGACAATATGCATCGCCGATTCCACGCCGGGCAACGGCGTGAACATCTCTTCGGTCAGCTGACGTTCGTCACCGATTGCGCCGATCACGGTACGCTCGATGCCGCGCGAGATATTGGCTTTTAGTCCCGCTGTTTCAAGTTTATTGACCACTGCGCCGATCTGCTCGTCAGTGACATCTTTCCCCATTACGATAATCATTGCTTCTCTCCAAGTATCCGCTTCAGCGCGGACAAAAATTTATCATTCTCTGTTTCCAGGCCGATGCTCACGCGCAACCAGCCCGGCATGTTGTAATTGGCAATCGGCCGCACGATCACACCCAATTCCAGCAAACGGCGGTAAACACCCATCGCCCGTTCGACTTCGCTCAGGGCAGGCGTGGCAATTTTAAAACTGACAAAATTACCGAATGACGGGATGTATTCCAATTGCAGTTTACTTAATTCCCCGGTGATCTGCGCCATGCCGCGCCGGTTCAGCGCGAAAGTCTGCTGCACGAACTCCGCATCCTGCAACGCCGCCACCGCCGCCGTCTGCGCCACGCTGTTGACATTGAACGGCTGGCGCACCCGGTTCAGCATATCGATGACCTGCGGGTCGCCCAGCGCGTAGCCGACACGCAGCGAAGCCAGCCCATAAGCCTTGGAAAAAGTGCGCGAGATGATCAGGTTGGGGAATTCTTCCAGCCACGTCACCGAATTGTAGCGGCATTCTTCCGGCAGATATTCGTTATAGGCCTCGTCCAGCACCACCAGAATACCGGCTGGCAGCTTGTGCAGGAAATCGTACAGCGCGGCACCCGACAAAAATGTGCCGGTCGGGTTATTTGGATTGGCGATGAATATCATTTTCGCGCCTTGCGCCACTGCCGCCGTGCGCATCGCTTCCAGATCGTGGCCGAAATCCTTGGCCGCGACGCTGATGCCGGCCGCGCCGACTGCTTGAGTCGCCAGCGCGTACACGGCAAAAGCATGGTCCGAATAAACCGCCTTATCACCGACAGTCAAAAAAGCGCGCGCCGCCAATTCCAGCAAATCGTTTGAGCCATTGCCCAGCACAATCTGGTCGTGCGCCACGCCGTAACGTTGCGCCAGCGCATCTTTCAGCGCAAAACCGTTGCCGTCCGGGTACAGGCCGATTTCATCGAGTGCGGCGCGCGCTGCGGCAACCGCTTTCGGGCTCGCGCCCAGCGGGTTTTCGTTTGAGGCCAGCTTGACGATGCCGGTGATGCCCAGTTCGCGCTCCAGTTCGGAGATCGGTTTGCCGGGTTGGTAAGGGGCGATGGCGCGGATATAGGGTGGCGCTAAATCAGAATAATTCATACTCATTTCAAAAACTTCGTCATTCCGGCGCAGGCCGGAATCCAGTCTATAAAAAATTACCCGCAACGCGGGACAAAACCTTAAATGCTTCTTTTGATAAAAGCGCTGGATTCCGGCCTGCGCCGGATAACCAGCGACTTGTCCGCTTGCGGGCTTAGTCGAATGGCTAGTAGTTCCACCAATGACGGCCTACACGGCCACCGGGTATGACCCCAGGACTTTTACAAAAGCTGCCACCTGTTTCAGCTCAGCCAGCGCCGCAGCCACCTTGACATCGGCCTGATGACCTTCGATGTCCACATAGAACACGTATTCCCACAAGCCGGAACGTGCCGGGCGCGACTCCAGCTTGGTCATGCTGACACCGTGTTTGTCCAATGGAACCAGAAGATCGTGCACCGCGCCGGGACGGTTGGCGGCGGACATTACCAGCGAAGTTTTGTCGTTGCCGGAAGGAGCGACCCGCTGATTGCCCAGCACCAGAAAGCGCGTGGTATTGTTGGCATCGTCCTCGATATCTTTCTCGCATATACTCAAACCAAAATGCGCTGCGGCTTGGCTGCCCGCGATTGCCGCGCGGTGAAAACTTTCTGCCGCCAGCCGCGCGGCCTCGGCGTTGCTGGCGACGGGGATGCGCGCCGCGTGCGGCAAATTTGCATTCAGCCAGCCCTGGCATTGACCCAGTGATTGCGGATGCGAGTATACGGTCTCGATCGCGCTTATTTCGCAATGCTGCGACAACAGGCACTGATGGATAGCCAGCATTACTTCGCCGCAAACCTGCAGCGGGCTTTGCATCAGCAAATCCAGCGTGCGGCCGATCGCGCCCTCGGTGGAATTTTCCACCGGCACGACACCATAATGAGCCGCGCCGCTCTCCACCGCACGAAACACATCGTCTATAGTCGCGCAAGATTGCCCTTGTATCGCGCTGCCAAACCGTTTCAGTGCGGCAGCCTCGGTAAAGGTCCCCTCAGGCCCTAGATAGGCTACCGACAGAGGCGCTTCCAGCGCACGGCACTGCGACATCACTTCGGTGAATAGCTGCACCACGGCGGCATTGCCCAACGGTCCCTTGTTGTTACTTTGCACGCGCTGCAATACCTGCGCCTCGCGCTCCGGGCGCAGCACCACGCCATCCTCCTTGAGCAGCCCGATCTGCTGCGCCAGGGCGGCGCGTTGATTGACGAGTTTCAGCAACTCGTCATCCAGGCGGTCGATCTGTTCGCGGAACTGTATTAATTTTTCGCTCATGCCGTTTCCGCCAAAGGCAAGTCGCGCACCATCAATACGCCGGGGATGGCGGCGATTTGCGCGATCAACGCGGCGGGCGGCGTGCTGTCGATATCCGCCAGTGTGTAAGCCATTTCGCCGCGCGACTTGTTCATCATGTTGTGGATATTGATACCCGCCTGCGCCAATGTGGTTGAAATCTGCCCCAGCATGTTCGGCACGTTGCTGTTGGCAATCGCCAGGCGGAATGCCGATTCGCGCGGCATCACCAGTGTCGGGAAATTTACCGTATTGGTAATGTTGCCGTGTTCCAGATAGTCGCGCACCTGATCCACCACCATCACCGCGCAGTTTTCTTCCGCCTCTTCGGTGGACGCGCCCAGATGCGGCAGCGCGATGACCTTGGGGTTGCCCTGCGTCCTGCTGGTGGGGAAATCGCAGACGTAGTAGCGGATATGCTTGCCGGCGAGTCCGGCAATGACCGCCTCTTCGTTGACAATGGCGTCGCGCGAGAAATTCAGCAGCACCGAGCCGGCCTTCATCGCCTGCACGCGCTGCGCGTTGATCAGGTCGCGCGTCACCTCCAGCAATGGCACGTGCAGCGAGACGAAATCGCTGTGCCTGAGCAGGTCTTCGACGCTATGCGCCTTCTTTACCTGCGCAGACAGGCTCCATGCCCCTTCCACGGTGATCTCCGGATCGTAGCCGATCACCTTCATGCCCAGTCCGATGGCGGCATCCGCCACCAGGCGCCCGATCGCGCCCAGCCCGATGATGCCCAGCGTGCGCCCGCCCAATTCGGTGCCGGCAAAATTCTTTTTGCCGTCCTCGACCAGCTTGTGCATGGCCGCATCGTCGCCCTGCAAACCCGCGGTGAATTGCAGCGCGGGCACAATGTTGCGCGAGGCCAGCAACATGCCGGCGATAACCAGTTCTTTCACCGCATTGGCATTCGCGCCTGGCGCATTGAACACCGGCACGCCGCGCGCGCTCATTTTCTGCACCGGCACGTTGTTGGTTCCGGCGCCGGCGCGCGCAACCGCCTTGACGCAGGCGGGAATCTCCATGTCGTGCATCGCTTGCGAACGCACCAGTATCGCATCCGGTTCGGTCACGTCAGCACCAACCTGATAAGTGTCGGCAGGAAAGCGTTTCAGCCCGTGTGCGGAAATCTTGTTCAGCGTCAGGATGCGATATGGGTTAGCCATTCTTTTGTGCGAATTCATTCATGAAGTCGACCAATGCCTGCACGCCTGCCGGCGGCATGGCGTTATAAATCGAGGCGCGCATCCCGCCCACCGAACGGTGTCCCTTGAGTTGCAGCAGCCCGCGCGCATCGGCCTGCTTCAGGAAATCGCCATCCAGATTCGCGTCTTTCAGGGTGAACGGCACGTTCATGCGCGAACGATCCGACAATGCTACCGGGCAATTGTAAAAACCGTTGCTGGCATCAATCGTCGCGTACAGCAGCTTCGCCTTGGCGATATTGGTCTGTTCCATCGCGGTGATGCCGCCGTTTTTCTTCAGCCACTGGAACACCAGTCCGGCGATGTAGATACCGTAAGTCGGCGGTGTGTTGTACATCGAATCATTGTCGGCATGGGTCTTGTAATCCAGCATGGTCGGCGTTCCCGCGACCACCTGTCCGATCAGATCGTCGCGCACAATGACGATAGCCAGACCCGCAGGGCCGATGTTCTTTTGTGAACCCGCGTAGATCAGTCCATATTTGCTCACGTCCACCGGGCGCGACAGAACATTGGAAGACATATCCGCCACCAACGGCACATCGCCAGCTTCAGGCAGCCAGTTGAATTCCACGCCGCCGATAGTTTCGTTCGGCGTGTAATGCAGATAAGCGGCATCAGGGTCGCGTTTCCAGGTGTCGAACGAGGGGATGCAGGAAAATTTTTTGTCCGCGCCGGTCGCCACGACATTTACGGTGCAGAATTTCTTGGCTTCACTGATCGCCTTTTTAGACCATTCGCCGGTATTCAGGTAATCAGCCGAAGTCTTGCCGCGCAACAGGTTCATCGGGATCATGGCGAATTGCTGGCTGGCTCCGCCTTGCAGAAACAACACCTTGTAATTGGCCGGAATACCCATCAGCTCGCGCAAATCGGCTTCTGCCTGCGCCTGGATGCTCATGTATTCCTTGCCGCGATGCGACATTTCCATCACCG
>CAZMWC010000164.1:0-5340 GCA_964569805.1 uncultured Gallionella sp. | reverse complement strand
CCGATACGTCAGCCAGCCGTTTCTTTCACAAGTATTTGACCCCCTTTCTGAACGGTGCGCGCGGCAAGCCGGCGCGCCGCAAGTTATGGCTGGCTATTCTCGCCGGTTTGCTGCTGGCCGTTTCACTGGGCGCGGTGAAACTGGTGATTCTGAAAATGTTGCCGTTCGACAACAAATCGGAGTTCCAGATCGTGGTGGATATGCCGACCGGCACACCTTTGGAGCAGACCGGTGCGGTGCTGCATGAGATCGGCAGCTATCTGGCGACCGTGCCGGAGGTGACGGACTACGAGGCTTACGCGGGCACCGCCTCGCCGATCAACTTCAACGGGCTGGTGCGCCAGTATTATTTGCGCAGCGCCTCCGAACAGGGCGATATTCAGGTTAATTTGCGCGACAAACACCATCGTGACCGCAGCAGCCATGAGATCGCTACCGCAGTGCTGGAGCCGGTGCAGAAGATTGCCCGGGTGTGGGGCGCGAAAGTAAAAATTGTCGAAGTGCCGCCCGGCCCGCCGGTGATGTCGCCGATTGTCGCGGAAATTTATGGGCCGGATTACGAGGGGATGCGCAAAGTGGCCGGCAAAGTGCGGGAGCAATTCGGCAGGACCGAAGGTATCGTTGGCATAGACGATACCGTCACGGAGCCCGCGCCCAAATTGCTGCTGCATGTGTTGCAGAGCAAGGCGGCGTTGCTCGGGGTCGCGCCGAGCGATGCCGTGGATGTGATCGGTGTGGCGTTGTCCGGTCAAGACGTTACCTCGCTGCATGATGCCAACGCGAAATATGCGCCGCCGTTGCGCATCGTGTTGCCGGCAGAGCGGCGCAGCCAGATTGGCGAGGTGCTCAAGCTCAAAGTGCGCGCGCGCGATGGTGTATTGATCCCGCTTTCGGAAGTGGTGCAGGTGATCCCGGCGCAGCGCGATTATCCGATCTATCACAAGGATCTGCTGCCGGTGGTGTATGTATTCGGCGACATGGCGGGCAAGCTGGATAGCCCGCTGTACGGCATGTTCGGCATCGACGGCAAGGTTGACGGCATGGCGCTGGAGCAGGGCGGCAAGCTGGAGAGCTATTTCTTCAAACAACCGGGCAACCCATATTCCGGCTACGCGCTGAAATGGGACGGTGAATGGCAAGTAACGTTCGAGACTTTCCGCGACATGGGCATCGCTTATGGCGTGGGCTTGATCCTGATCTATTTGCTGGTAGTAGCGCAGTTCAAATCCTATCTGGTGCCGCTGGTCATCATGGCACCGATCCCGCTCACCATCATCGGCGTGATGCCGGGGCATGCCTTGCTCGGCGCGCAGTACACCGCCACTTCGATGATCGGCATGATCGCGCTGGCCGGCATCATCGTGCGCAATTCCATTCTGCTGGTGGACTTTGTCAACTTGCAACTCGGGCAAGGCATAGCGTTGCAGCAAGCCGTGGTTGGCGCGGCGGCAGCGCGCGCCAAACCCATCGTTCTGACCGGACTGGCGGCGATGATGGGCGCGCTGTTTATTCTGGATGACCCGATTTTCAACGGCCTGGCGATCTCCCTGATTTTCGGCATCTTTGTCTCCACCATACTTACTCTGGTGGTGATCCCGGTGCTGTACTACGCCACGTTGTATAAAAAATTCCAGTAAAATCCGCAACATTACTTCAGGAGGTCGTTATGAATATAAAAACGCAGTTGAGGGATATGTAGGTGCGAATTTATTCGCACATAACCGATTGTTCGTGCGAATAAATTCGCACCTACAAAAGCAGTGCGCCGCCGTAAATAAACGTGACATTTGCCATCAACTGTGGGTATTAGGATGAACGCGGAACGCATGATTCGTATCATTGCCGGCTGTTTTATTTTGTTGTCATTGGCGCTCGGGGCGGAGGGCAGCCCCTTGTACGCGAGTAAAAACTTTCTCTGGTTCACCGCATTCATTGGCTTGAATCTGTTTCAAAGCGGTTTCACCCTGTTTTGCCCGATGAACAACATCCTCGCAAAGTCTGGCATCAAGGGCGGCTCTTGCTGAAGAATCTGTTCCGTCTGCCACGCCTAGCCCACATCAGCCTGGCCCTGGTCGGGTTGATGTGGGTTTTGCCTTTTCTGCACTATCGCCATCAATATCCGCTGACCACCTTTTACCAGGAATGGTGGAGCGGGTTGTTCGGCGTGCAGGCGCTCATCCTGCTGACCGCACGCGACTATTGGCAGCAACCGGAAATTCCACGCATCGCACAATTGCCTGCCGCGCTGATCGCGGTGATATTGCTGCAATGGAGCTTGGATAAGCTGGTCTATTTTGATCAGGTCCTGCTGTATGTTTTGTACCTGCTGTTTGCGGCATTGCTGATGTTGCTTGGTGCCAGATTGCGTGATTGTTTCGGCATGGCAAAGCTGGCGCAGGGGCTGGCAGTCTTTCTGCTGATCGGCGCAGAGTTGAGCGCCCTGCTCGGCGTGTTGCAACATTATCGCTGGCATACGATTTTCGATTCTGTCGTGGTGATGAAAACTTCATCCAGCGTGTTCGGCAATCTTGCGCAATCCAACCATTTTGCCAATTACATCGCATTGGGTCTGGCATCGCTCGGACTGTTGCACCAACAGTGCAAACTGAAAGCGGTGTACGTGGCGCTGTTGGCCGTGCCGTTGCTGTTTGTGATGGCCTTGAGCGGCTCGCGCAGCAGCTGGTTGTATTTGCTGCTGATGAGCGGGCTGGCATGGTGGTGGGCGCGGCGCGATGCGGCACAGCGCCCGTTGTTGCGCTATAGCCTGTTGCTGGTTGCCGGGTTTGGTGTGATGCACCTGATCGTGAAATTGCCGTTCATGGCCGGTGCAGGCGGTAGCATCAATACTGTGCAGCGGCTGTTCAACGAGGATGCTTCCGGCAGCGTTCGTTTGTATTTGTGGCGTGAAGCGGGATTGATCTTCATGCAATCGCCGTGGCTGGGCGCGGGGTTCGGCCAATTCGCTTGGCAGCATTTTCAGTGGCAACCGGTATTGTTCCAAAGCAATGTCACGGGCCTATACAACAACGCCCATAACCTGATTTTCCAGTTAGCTGCCGAAGCGGGCATCGCCGGGGTGCTGGCATTGTTCGTCTCGCTGGGTGTATGGCTTTACGGCCTGCGCCGCGCGACGCTCGATGCGGCGCACTGGTGGGGTTATGCCGCGGTGGGCGTACTGGCCATCCACAGCCTGCTCGAATACCCGCTGTGGTACACCTATTTCGTGGCGGTTGCGGCGGTCTTGCTGGGCGCGCTGGATGAAACCCGCTACCGCCTGGAATTGCGCAACGTGGGGCGCATGTCCGTGGTGGCCGTGATGCTGCTGGGTTTGATGACACTGGCGCAGCTGCGCAGCGGCTACCAGCAGATGGAACAGATATTGAAAATACAACATGCTTCGGCCGCCGATCACACCGCATTTGAACGCACGCGCGACGGTTTGATCGCGATACACGGCGAGTCGCTGCTGTCGCCTTACGCCGAATTGTTCATGAGTTCACTGATCGAAATAAACGACGATCGCCTCAAGGAAAAACTGGAGTTGAATACCCGTGTGATGCGTTTCATACCGATAAATATGGTGGTGTATCGCCAGGCGCTGTTGCTGGCGCAAGCCGGACAGCAGGAGCAGGCCAAAGCCGTGCTGGAACAGGCTATCTGGTCTTATCCGGGAGATTTTGCCGCAACGCGCCAACAGATGGTGGGGTTGGCGGAGAAAGACCCCGAACATTTTTCCACTCTGCTAGAATTCGCCCTCCAAAAAGAACAGGAGTATCAGCGTGCAGTTCATCAGTAATAATATGCTTCCGATTTCGCTCGCCTTGATGAGCGGGTCAATGCTGCTGTGGTCATTTTTCGGCAACCGTATTCGCGGCATCAGCGAGGTGGATTGTGTTGCCGCTATGCAGCTCATTAATCATAAAGATGCCTTGGTGCTGGATGTGCGTGAAGACAGTGAATTCAAAGAAGGGCACGTGCTGAATTCCAAGCAAATTGCGCTTGGCAAGCTGGAGAAGAGCATCGGCGAGCTGGAAAAATACAAGGATAAGCCTGTGGTGGTGGTGTGCCGCAGCGGCAGCAGGTCAAACAAGGCTTGCACGATACTGGGCAAGCAGGGGTTCGCACAAGCCTATGTTCTGGCGGGCGGTGTGCTGGCCTGGCAGAAAGCCAACCTGCCTCTTGAAAAAGCGCCAGAGGAAAAAGCAAAGAGAAAAAAATGAAGGCAAAAGTGGTGATGTACAGTACCGCTGTGTGCCCTTATTGCATTCGTGCCGAGCAGTTGTTGCACAGAAAGGGCATCGCCGAAATCGAGAAAATTCGCGTGGATTTGCAGCCGCAATTGCGCGATGAAATGATCGAAAAAACCGGGCGGCGCACCGTGCCGCAAATTTACATCAACGGGCAATATATTGGCGGCTATGACGATCTTGTATCATTCGATCACGCCGGCAAGCTGGAATCGCTTTTAGCAGAATAATCATTGGGGAACAACATGACTGAAGCAGCACAAGAAAACAACCATCCTGTATTCAACATAGAGAAACTTTATGTAAAGGATATTTCGCTGGAAATCCCGAACGCGCCGCATATCTTCCTGGAGCACGAAAGCCCGCAAGTCGATGTGCAGTTGAATAGCCATACCGCGCCGATTGACGAGGATGTGTTTGAAGTGGTGGTAACCATCACGGTAACCGCCAAAATTGGCGAAAAAGTGATGTTCCTGATCGAAGCCAAACAGGCCGGCATCTTCCGTTTATCCAATCTGCCCGCCGAAGATATGGAGTCGGTGCTGGCGGTAATGTGCCCCAACATTCTGTTCCCCTATCTGCGCGAAGTTGTTTCCGACATGTCGGTGCGTGGCGGTTTCGCGCCGGTGGTGCTGAACCCGGTCAACTTTGACGTGCTTTACCAGCAACAAAAACAACAGGCCATGGCTGCCGCGAGCACTACCACACACTAAATGAAGGCCAATTTACTGCGCTCGTTTCTGCTGCTGGTGTCGCTTTGCGGCTCCGGTGCGGCGTATGCGGTGGATTATGTGTCGGTGGCCGAAAGCAACGCGATACTTTACGACGCGCCTTCAACCAAGGCGAAAAAACTGTTCGTGGTGAATCGCTATATGCCATTCGAGCAAGTGGTTACGCTGAGTGGCTGGGTTAAAGTGCGCGACCGTTCCGGCGGTCTGTATTGGGTGGAAAAACGAGTATTGAGCGACAAGCGTTACGTGTTTGCGCTATCGCCGCTACTGGATGTTTACGCGGAGCCGGATGACGGCGCGGCGCGGTCGTTTCAGGTAAAGCAGCAAGTCGCATTGGAACGCCTCGAATCAACCGGAACAGG
>CAZMWC010000163.1:0-5345 GCA_964569805.1 uncultured Gallionella sp. | reverse complement strand
ACATATCGAATGGATAGGCGAGGAATGAGCGAGCACGCGACGCAGCGATTCGCCCACAAAATGAATTTATAGAGGTTCCCATGCCCACGTCGTTCAACATCGTTATTCAACCCGGCAGTCACAGTTTTACCATCGGTGAGGATGAGACCATTCTGGAAGCCGCACTCAAGCACGGTTACATCTTGCCATATAGTTGCCGGGACGGCGTGTGCGGCGTATGCAAAGGGAAGGTGATGGAAGGCCGTGTGGACTATGGCGTATATCTGGGCAGCACGTTGACGAGAGCCGAGAAAGCGGCGGGCATGGCCTTGTTCTGCTGCGCCAAACCACTTTCCGATCTCGTTGTCGAATGCCGCGAAGTGAATGCGGCCCAAGGTATCCCAGTGAAAACACTGCCGTGCCGCGTGCAAAAAATGGAAAGGGTTGCCGCTGATGTGATGGTGCTGCAACTCAAGCTACCTGCCAGCGAGCGCCTGCAATTTCTCGCCGGGCAGTACATCGATGTTTTGCAGAAAGACCAGAAGCCGCGCAGCTTTTCATTGGCCAATGCGCCACACAGCGACGAATTTCTTGAGCTGCATGTCCGTAACATCGCAGGCGGCTCGTTTACGCAGCATGTATTCAGCGAAATGAAGGAGCGCGATATTCTGCGTTTCAAAGGCCCATTCGGCACATTTTTCCTGCGCGAAGACTCAAACAAACCGATCATTTTTGTCGCCAGCGGCACCGGCTTCGCGCCGATCAAGGCGATTATTGAACACGCGCTTTATATCGGGGTAAAGCGCCCGATGTGCCTCTATTGGGGCGGGCGTGTGCCAGCGGATTTGTATATGAGCGACAAGGCACGGCAATGGGAAAGCAGCGGGGTCAAATTTACGCCGGTGCTTTCAGATAACTTGCCGGGGAATGGCTGGCAGGGGCGTGCTGGATTTGTGCATCAGGCGGTGTTGGACGATTTCAAGGATTTGTCCGGCCATGAAATTTACGCCTGCGGCGTTCAGGCGATGGTAGAGGCAGCGCACCGTGATTTCATTGCGTTGCGCGGTCTGCCGGAGAATGCATTTTTTTCGGATGTCTTTACGTTTACGCCAGAAACTAACCCCTCCCGGCCTCCCCTTGTCAGGGGCGGTGACGTTACGGATGGAGCGTGCTGACTCCTCCCCTGACAAGGGGAGGCCGGGAGGGGTTTACTTGAGCGAAATACGCATCTCGCCGTTTTCCTGCTCGATCTTGAAGTTGCGCAAAATGTTCATGCCGAGCAACGGCTGGCTGAGGTTGGGCGCGATCATTGCCGGTGCATTTTTGATCGTGAATGGCCCGAACTGGAGTTTGGGAATGACGGCGGTGCACGCGTTGGCGGTACCGTTCGCGGTCTGCACCAACACTTGGTCCTTGCAATATATCTGTGCCAACATGGCAACCGGACGCGGCAACGAAACAACCGATGCGCCGGTGTCGATCACGAATACCAAAGCCTTGCCGTTAACCGTGCCGTTCAGGAAATAATGCCCGTTGCCATGCTGCTTGAGAATGAGCACACCGTTGGTGGCATTTTCCACCTTGTTGCCCGGTTGCGGCGCTTCTGCCGGGGCGTTCCATGAGGAAACCGGCTGCGCGCTCTTCGGGCAGGGCGTGCCTTGATAGACCAGATCACCCTGTGGGTTCTTGCATTTGTAAACCGATTCTGCCCGCGCAGTGATACTGGGTACGAGCAACAGAATGGCGGTTAAGAACACGATGATATTTTTTTGCATGAACCTAAAATCCTCAATTGAGGGGTTGGTAGGTGCGAATTCATTCGCACGCTCAACAAGTTATGTGCGAATGAATTCGCACCTACAGAAGCGGCATAACCCGCTGAAATACCTGACAATTCTTCGCCAACGATGAATCATCCTCCACGGTGCGGGCGGTTCATGAATCGCCCCTATCCTTCACCAACGTCATTGCGCTCTGATAATGTTTGGATGCTTCATCGGGTTGCCCCAGCCGCTCTGCAAGATTGCCCAGCGCGGTATATGCAGCATGGCTGGGTGCGATGCTGATGCTGGCATCAAGGTAGTTTTGCGCCTTGCCCCACAGCTTCTGGTGCAGGCAGAGCTTGCCGAGCGCCAGCAGCAATCCGGCATCATCCTGGTGCTGTTTAAGCCATTTCTCGGCTTGCTCGATTTGCGCTACCAGATCACAGGATTGCTCGTCGCCGGGCGGACAATCACCATACAAAGCAACCAGCTCCCCATCCCATTGCGCGTTCAGGCTGTCGGACAACAGTTGTTGGGCAAGCCGGCAGTCACCGTGCGAAATCAGTGCATGCGCGGCAGTGGCAGCAATCCGGCTGCGCCGTTTGAGGTCGGCTGGCATGGCTTTCAGGCAGGCGGATAGCCCCGCCAAATTCTCCTGCTGTTGGATCTTCTCCAGCCATGCCTGTTGGCGGAATTGCGCCGCCACCGTTACATCGATGGCTTTGCGTATTTCCAGTTGCTCAAGCACGTTCAATACCCCATCCCAATTACCTGATTGTTGTTGCGCCTTGAGTTCCAAAGATAGCGCACCCGGGTGGCCGTTGACTCCGCTGTCGCGCAGCTCCTGCAAAGCGCTCAAGGCTGCGTGCGGATGGTGCTGGTCGAGCATGAATCTGGCGGTCGCCATCAGCCGCATGGTGGTATCTCCTGCCGATTTGCCTTCGGCGGCCGCCAAATAGGCATCGCGTTTTTCATATTCGCGCAATTCATGCGCCGAGCGCGCCGCGATGATGGGGTGCAGCGCGGAGGTTTCACCCAGTTCCATCGCGTGAGCTGCGGCTTTTTCCGCCGCCGCATAACGGCCTTCAAAGAATGCGCCGAGCGCATCTTCCAGCAACCCGCGCGCTTTGGTTTGTGCGCGCTCCAGGCGAAATTTGCGCACCTGCGCCGGCAATTGTGTGGCGGCAGATATCAGGCGAATCAATCCATAGCCGAATACAAACGCGAACAACAGCAAGGTGATAAACAGTGCAAGCGACAGCTCGATCCGATAGGGCGGGTACATCAGCAGCACGTAGGCCGGGTTGTGCGATGCCATGGTCAGCGCCACCGCAGCGGCAAACAACAACAGCACCCAGACCAGAAATTTCATTGTGTTGCCTTTTGCGGAACGCCCCGTTGTGCGCCGCTTTGGCCGGGACTGCGCGGCACAGTGTTTTCGTGCACCAGGCGATAATTACGCACGGCCTGGAGGCTGTAACTGGTGTCCGGCAATTCGAGGCTGATACCGGAGGTGGCCAGTTTTTTCAACCCCGCCAGCATCCGCGCGCCATCAACCGACCTTCCGTCGAAATGACGCGCCACCCATAGCTGCGCGGTTTTTAGCTCTTGCCTGAAACTTTCCTCGTCGCGCGACAACAGTGCGAGGCGCGCCGATAGCAGGCGCAGCTTGAGATTTTCGCGCAAGAAGAATTCCTGGTTGGGCGGCAGCAGCGGGATTTCAGCTTTGCCGGTGTCCTCGATGCGTACCAGTTGTTTGGCTTCCTGCCAGACTTCACGCAGCAATTTTTGACTGGCTGTCTCGTCTTTTGGCGGAACGGTTTTTGCGGTCGTCTCACCCGAAACACGTTGCTGATAAGTCAGCGGCAATTCGTCAACCGCTGCCATGAGCCGGTCTAACTGGAGATTAACGCCGGCAATATCTACGTTGGGCAGCGCGCGCAACTTGTCCATATCCCTGCCGATAGCGCTGCGCAAGCCGTTAAACGCCGGCCTGTCCATGCGCTGCAAACGCGCATCCGCGCTCTGCATGGCGATCAGCGCGGCCTTCACATTGGCCGATAATTGCAACTGTTGTCCGGCGATCAACAGCATTTGCTCGACTTCCGCCAATGCTGTTTCATCGCGGCTGACCGACAGGTCGTTATACAAAGCCTCCAGCGCGGTGCGCTGATTTTGCGCCTCGGCATAGCGTGTTTCCAGCGTCGTTATTTTGATGGAAATCCCGCGCACCTCATCCTGGTTTTGCGTTAGCAGCATTTGATTGGCCTTGTTCATGCCATCCATTTCAGCGATTTTTTTCGCCAGCTGCTGCCGCATATCGTCAATGGCGCGATGCCCGTCCAGCCACTGCCACAGAAAAATCACCACCAGCACAGCCAGCGTCAGCTGCGTGAGGTTGAGGTGCGCAAACACTCCCGCCTGCGTTTTGCGCGCAGCCGGCGCGGCTGCGGCGGCAATATCTGGTTCGGAAGGTGGCATCTGTTCGGTCATATGGGAACCTCTAAAAATTCACTTTTGCGGGATGAAACGCAAGGAGCCGCGCAGCGAATGACGAGACATATCAAATTGATAGGCGAGGAATGAGCGAGCACGCGACGCAGCGGTTCGCCCGCAAAATGAATTTATAGAGGTTCCCATATCAATTCCTGAGCCCGTGTGGCATGTGTAAATCCGGCGCAATGCGCTTCGCTTATTGACGCCCTACTCTTCTGTCCTCTGTCCTCTGTCCTCTGTCTTCTGATGCGCCCATGCTATCAAAGCCGACAGCAAGCCGTCATCTCCCGCACCCGTCAATTGCACCTGCCGCCAGCCTTGTTGGCGCGCCAATTCTGCGATCCGCGCGTGGGGCACGAATAACGGTGTGCCGCGTAACGCATCTTGCGCGCTTTCATTCAGCATTTGCCAGAAATAACCCAGCGCTTCGCTGCTGGTGATGGTAATCGCATCCGGCGCAGTATCCAACAATACACTGACATCCTGTTGCGGTTTGTCGCGCAGGTAGCAGGTGACGTATTCCACCGTCGCGCCGCGCGCTTTAAGCGTGTCGCCCAACAACTCGCGCCCGCCGTTGCCGCGCAAGATCATCACGCGCCATCCGGCGACATTCTGCAATTCCGGCAACTCCAGCAGGCCCTCGCTATCGGAACGTTCGGTGGGTGCGATAACATTTTGGATGCCAAATTCGCGCAATTCCCTCGCGCTGCCTTGCCCGATCGTGGCCAGCTTCAATCCGGCTGGCAGGCTGCCTGCGGCAAGAATTGCCGCCATGCCATATTGCACGGCATTCGGGCTGATGAAAATGGCAAGATCGAATTGCGCGAGACGGGAAACTTGTTCGCGCAGCATGTTGGAATCCTGCACCGCAGTGATGTCCAGCAGCGGAAACAGCAGCGGGGTGCCGCCCGCCTGCCCGATACGCTGCGCCAGTTTTGCCGCCTGCTCACGCGGGCGGGTCACCACGATGTTTAGTCCGGCAAGAGGCCGCTTAATAAAAGGCTCGCACAGCGATTCGTTTGCTCCCTCGCCCGCAGGAATCAACAATTGCTTTTCTCGTTCGCCTCCTCGCCCGCTTGCGGGAGAGGATTGAGGAGAGGGCATCGG
>CAZMWC010000162.1:0-5356 GCA_964569805.1 uncultured Gallionella sp. | reverse complement strand
CTTGGCGAGGCAACGCCCGGGATCGGTTTCCAGATATTGCAGGTGCTCGTCTTTCGGGCTGGTGAACGGATGGTGGCAGGCCGTCCAGCGCTTGGCCTCGTCGTCGTATTCGAACATCGGGAAGTCCACCACCCACAGCGGCTCCCATGTTTTGCCGTTGACGTAGCCTTTCTCGTGGCCGATCTTGCTGCGCAGCGCGCCGAGCGCGTCGTTGACGATCTTGGTCTTGTCGGCGCCGAAGAAAATCAGGTCGCCGTTCGCAGCGCCGGTGCGTTCGACGATGGTCTTCAGCGCCGCCTCGTGCAGGTTTTTCACGATCGGCGATTGCAGCCCGCTCTCGTTGAGCTGCGTGATGTCGTTGACCTTGATGTAGGCCAGCCCCTTCGCGCCGTAAATCTTCACGAATTCGGTGTAGCCGTCGATCTCGCCGCGCGTCAATGCCGCGCCGCCCGGCACGCGCAGCGCCGCGACGCGCCCGTTCTCAGAACTTGCGACTCCGGAGAACACCTTGAACGCGACATCCTTCACCGCGTCGGTCACTTCGGTCAGCTCCAGCGTGATGCGCAGGTCCGGCTTGTCGGAGCCGTAGCGCCGCATCGCCTCGGCATGAGTCATGCGCGGGAACGGGTTGGGCAGGTCGACATCCAGCGCTTCCTTGAACACGGTGCGCATCAGCTCTTCCATCAGCGCAGTGATCTGCATCTCGGTCAGGAACGAGGTCTCGATATCCACCTGGGTGAATTCCGGCTGGCGGTCGGCGCGCAGGTCCTCGTCGCGGAAGCATTTGGTGATCTGGTAATAGCGGTCGAAGCCGGACACCATCAGCAACTGCTTGAACAGTTGCGGCGACTGCGGCAGCGCGAAGAACTCGCCCGGATGCACGCGCGACGGCACCAGGTAGTCGCGCGCGCCTTCCGGCGTGGACTTGGTCAGCATCGGCGTTTCGATATCGATGAAGCCGCGGCTGTCGAGGAAGCGGCGGAACGCCATCGCCACCTTATAGCGCAGCATCATGTTCTTCTGCATCTGCGGGCGGCGCAGGTCAACCACGCGGTGGGTCAGACGCACGTTTTCGGACAGATTCTCATCATCGAGCTGGAACGGCGGTGTGACGGCGGTATTCAACACTTCAATTTCGTGGCACAGAATTTCGATCTCGCCGCTGGTGATATTGGCGTTGGTGGTGCCTGCCGGGCGGCGGCGCACCTTGCCGATAATGCGCAGCACGAACTCGCTGCGCACCGATTCGGCGATCTTGAACATCTCGGCGCGGTCGGGATCGCACACCACCTGCGCCAGTCCTTCGCGGTCGCGCAGGTCGATGAAAATCACCCCGCCGTGGTCGCGGCGGCGATGCGCCCAGCCGCAGATGCTGACGGTCTGGTCGAGTTGGTCGGTGTTTAGGAGTCCGCAGTAATGAGTTCGCATGGTTCAGTTTCTTAAAAACATAATGTAGGGGCGATTCACGAATCGCCCGGGGTTGAGGCGATTCACGAATCGCCCGTATGGTGTAGGGGCGATTCACGAATCGCCCGTACGGGGTGCGCGGTTTCCGGTGTGGCAACCACGCCCATCGACACGATGGTGCGCAACGCAACATCCACTGTCATGTCCAGCTCGATGGTGTCGGCCTTGCGCACATAAAAATAAAAGCCGTTCACCGGGCTGGGCGTAGTGGGGATGAATACCGCCACATGTTCGTCATCGAGCCGGTTATCCACCTCGCCAGGCACATTAGTCTGGAATGCCAGCGACCATGCCTGCGGATGCGGATAACGCACCAGCAATACTTTGCGGAACGAGTTACCGTTGCTCGATAGCAGCGTATCGCTGACCTGCTTTACACCCTTGTAGATACTGCCGACAAACGGCACATGCAGCATCGCCTTTTCGGAATACTCCCATAGACGCTGGCCGAACACATTGCGAATCAGCAGGCCGGTCAACAACACCACGCCAAAGGTGAGGATGATGCCCCAGCCTGGAATGTGGATGCCCAACAGACGGTCGGGATGCCAGTGCTCCGGCAACAGCAGCAAAGTCTGATCCATCGTGCCGATGGTCAGGTTTAGCACCCAGAAGGTGATACCGATCGGAATCCAGACCAGCAGTCCGGTGACGAGGTATTTTTTCATGCGTCAGGCGATGCCACCTGTCGCTGCGCAAGAGGTGGCGTGGGGGCAGGGCGCGCAAGCAGATTCGGCCTTCGGTTCGGCTTTTGGTTTGTTCTTGAAGTCGGTGGCGTAATAGCCACTACCTTTTAATTGGAATCCGGCGGCGGTCAATTGCTTGGCAAACGTTGCGTTGCCGCATTCCGGGCAGACAGTGAGCGGCGCATCGCTCATTTTCTGCATCACGTCCTGTTGCAGGCCACAACTGGAACAGGCATAGGCATAAATAGGCATGACATCTCCTGATGGGGTAATTTTTAGAGGCGCGCATTATACCCGAGCGCACGGTGATTAAGCCATGTGCGTATTGTTCGAACCAGGCCAGCCGCGACAACTCCATATTGATCATAAGGCCGTTCTGCTGGATAGATTCGAAGAGGGGATTATCGTTCAAACAGGCTGCACGGCATCGCCTAACCCCAATACAATACGGGCATCTGCTACCACAGCTCCGGGATACAAGAGCCATGCAAAAAGATTTGCAACACGCCCTGAACTTTGCGCGTCTCGTCGCGACGCGTTTCGATCAGGATCGCTGTATGCAGATAGCGGCAAGCCTGACCTTTACCACGCTGTTATCGTTGATACCGCTCATTACCATCATGTTGGTTTTGTTTTCCGCATTCCCGTCATTCGAGGATTTGTCCATCCAGATCAAGATTAATTTGCTCACCAATTTGACACCGGAGGTCGCCGGGAAAATCATTACCGACTACATGCAGCAATTTGTGGAGAGTGCGGCAAATTTGACGGCGGTCGGCATCGGGTTTCTTGCGGTGACGGCGGCGACCATGATGCTGACTATAGACCATGCGTTCAATACGATCTGGAGAGTGGTTCGCCCGCGCTCTCTGCTCAAACGGCTGGCCAGTTACTGCGTGATTATCACCCTGGCACCCTTTTTCATCGGGGCGAGCCTTTTGCTGACTACGTGGCTGGTCGGATTGTCCATGGGTTATGCCAGACAAATTCCGATATTTGATGTGGATGTGTTAAAGCTGCTGCCGGTATTGTTTACCACTTTGGCATTTGCCATATTGTTCAGACTCGCGCCCAATCGCCATATACCGTACACGCATGCGCTGGTAGGGGCAGTTGTGGCCGCCATTGTTTTCGAATCCATGAACCGTGCGTTCGGCTACTACATCAGCCAGTTTGCCACCTACAAGCTGGTGTATGGCGCATTCGCCAGCGTGCCGATTTTTCTGCTGTGGGTTTATTTATCCTGGTTGGCTATCCTGCTTGGCGCGGTGATCGCGGCATCGCTGTCATATTGGCGCAAACCGGCGGCGCAAAACCTACCACCCGCAGATCAATTTTTGGGCGCGTTGCGTGTGCTGGAAATCATGGCAACAGATTTTGAGCGGGGCAAGGCAAACACTTTTTCGGCATTGTCCAAGTCCTCGTGCCTCGGCTTTGATATGCTGGAAGACATTCTTGAAAAATTGGCAAGCGCGGGCATAGTGCGCAAAGCAAAAGGGGGGCGCTGGCTGCTGGCAAGCGATATGGAACATATCCGTGCCAGCAGCTTGCTGGCTTTGTTTGTACTGGATCGCGACTCATTATCCGTCGCGCAGGGTGATGATCCGCTGCAACAATGGCTCACGGATTATGCCGCTCAACTTGAGCAAGGCAGCAGCATCACCTTGCAGGAACTCTTTGCGCGTAATACCGCCTGAACTTGCCCGATGCGGTTGTTTGCGTTTTAATGCGCGGCGTTTTTTATGGGAGCACCGAAATGAATTTGCTGGAAAAACTTTTTGAAAGCGTATTGTGGAATAGCCGTTTTGTGATTATTTTGGCGGTGATAGGCAGTCTGCTGGCAGGTTTTGCGATTTTCTACATGGCTACGGTCGATGTGGTGTATCTGGTCGGCCATGCGTTGCATTATGCCGATTCGAGCATGACGGACGAGGCGCGCAAGGTATTGCACGACAGCACGGTGTCGCACATTGTGGAAGTGGTGGATGGCTATTTGCTGGCTACGGTGATGCTGATTTTCTCGCTCGGCTTATATGAACTGTTTATCAGCGACATCGATCAGGCGCATGGCAGCAAGGCTTCCAGCAAAATTCTGGTAATCAGCAATCTGGATGATCTTAAATCGCGCCTGGCCAAGGTGATTCTGATGATTCTGATCGTCACGCTGTTTGAAGAAGCGTTGAACATGCACTTGAGTACGCCGCTGGATCTGGTCTACCTCGGCGGGAGTATCGCGCTTATTGCGCTGGCGCTGTATTTGAGCCACGCCGCCGAAAAGGGTGAAGGAAAAACCGAATCAGCGCCAGAAAAACATGGCCACTAGCAGCCTGTCGGACTTGAAGAATCGTAGCGAAGCGGGCCAAGCAGGCAAGCCGCAAAGCGGCTGCTCGCAAAAATTGGCCGAACGAGGGCGGATTTTGACGATTTTGCAGGGCAATAGTCGTTCTATTGCCCAAAAAAGCGGCAAAATATGAACCGTTCCGCCAATTTTGCAGCCGATTTCCTTCAAGTCCGACAGGCTGCTAGCCACTGGAATAAACTTGGAGCAGGCCTTTCGGCAGATCCCAAGGCAGGCATGTGGCGCAGGTTGCTCATGTGTTTATTACTGGTCTTGCCGTTGTCAGGCTACACGGCAGAATTTTCACTGCAAGACATACAGGGTAAAACACACCGTCTGGCAGATTATCGCGGCAAGTGGGTACTGGTAAATTTCTGGGCAACCTGGTGTCCGCCGTGCTTGAGCGAGATTCCCGAGCTGAGCGACTTGCACAATGCGCACAAAGATAGCGATCTGGTCGTAATCGGCATCGCTATGGATTCCGGCTCTGGCAAAACGGTCGCCAATTTTGCCCAGGCGCATGGCATCAGCTATCCGGTCGTGTTGGGCAGCCAAAAAACTGTGGCGCAAATCGGCGTGTTGGAAGTGCTGCCGACCAGTTACCTGTATGCGCCTAACGGGGAGCAGGTCAGCTATCAGGCGGGAGAGGTGACACGCGCGAGTGTTGAGGCTTACATCAAGAACAAAAAGATCAACTAGCACCAACGTATGGCGCAAACAACCGCTCCGGAAGCTGGTTTTACCTTGGGAGTAACCTGTTCATCGTAACGGCTATGTTGAACCCCTCATCATTCTGGCACTCTAACTTGATGAGTGCTAGAATTGCCCGCACAAGGAGGATATGCCATGAATGCAATGAGTCTAC
>CAZMWC010000161.1:0-5364 GCA_964569805.1 uncultured Gallionella sp. | reverse complement strand
ACTCAAAGAAGGCCAAAAGGTCACCTTCGACGTAGTTCAAGGTCCTAAAGGCAAGCAAGCTTCCAACATCCAGGCTCCTTAATCGGTTCTTGAGTTGGCAAAAAGCCCGGCGCGCAAGCGCCGGGCTTTTTCTTTTTGATAACCGCTATCTGTTGCCCGTTGGTGGTGCAGCGCAAGAAAACAAGATGAGCCATATCCTGCTGTTCAACAAACCTTACGGGGTGATCTGCCAATTCAGCCGCGACGGGTTGCACCCGACGCTGGCGGACTATATCGCGCTGCCCGGCTTTTATCCTGCCGGGCGGCTGGATACAGACAGCGAAGGGCTGCTGTTGCTCACCGATGACGGTAAGCTGCAACACCGTATCACCGACCCAAAACACAAACAGCCCAAAACCTATTGGGCGCAGGTTGAAGGTATGCCGGATGAGGCCGCGCTACAGAGATTACGCAGCGGGGTACCGCTCAACGATTTTACGACCCAGCCTGCCGAAGCGCGCCTGATCGACGCGCCGCCAAACTTGTGGCCACGCGATCCGCCTATCCGCTTCCGCAAGAATATCCCCACCAACTGGATTGAACTGACTATCCACGAAGGCAAAAACCGCCAAGTGCGGCGCATGACGGCTGCGGTCGGTTTGCCCACGTTGCGCTTGATTCGCTACCGCATTGGCGAATGGACGCTGAATGGGGTAGAACCGGGGCAGTGGCGGCAGTTGGGATAGTGCGGTTGCAGGGGAAAATTTATCCGCCCTACGGTAGGTATTATTTTGAGAAACAACCGGATAAGCACGGTTTAAAGTGCCGCGCTGCCCGCTGCCGCGATCTGCCCATCCTGAAACGAGCGCACGCCGCTAATACCCAATCCGCCGACGATAACGCCTTCCAGTGTGAGCGGCACGCCGCCCTCGGCGGGAATCACACCGGGCAAGGCTAGGTGGATCAGCCTTCCGCTCAATACGGCATCTTCCGAGGCTTTGGTCGGGCGTTGAAAGGCGACAGCGGCATGTGCTTTCTGCATCGCTGTTTCGACACTGCCGAACTGTGTGTCGTGGCTGCGTTGCAGATAAAGCAGGTGACCGCCATCATCCACTACGGCGATGACTACGCGCCAGTCGTTGCGTTTTGCTTCGACTTCGGCTGCTGCCGCGACGCGTTTGGCATCTTCCAGAGTGAGTAACGGCTTGTCGGCCATAATCAGTTGCCGCCCATTATTTGTTATTCAATGCCGCGAAGATATGGTCGCGGATGTTTTCCACGCTGCCTACACCGGGGACGTTCACGCACTTCGGCGCTTTTGTGTCACCGGATTTAGCCCAGGTAGTGTAGTAATCCACCAGCGGTTTGGTCTGGTCGTGATAGACGTTGAGGCGTTTGAGCACGGTCTCTTCAACGTCATCCGGGCGTTGCACCAGATCTTCGCCGGTGATGTCATCCTTGCCGGCCACTTTGGGGGGGTTAAATGTAACATGGTAGGTGCGGCCGGAGGCCAGATGTACACGGCGACCGCTCATGCGCTTGATGATCTCGCTGTCGGCCACGTCTATCTCCACCACATAATCGATGGGGATGCCGGCATCCTTCATCGCCTGCGCTTGGGGTATGGTGCGCGGAAAGCCGTCGAACAGAAAGCCATTGGCACAGTCTGTATCCTTGATACGCTCTTTCACCAGATTGATGATGATGTCATCGGAGATCAGTCCGCCCGCATCCATCACTTGCTTGGCGGCGATGCCCAGTGGGGTGCCCGCTTTGACTGCGGCGCGCAGCATGTCGCCGGTGGATATTTGCGGAATATTGAATTTTTCCTTGATGTAGTTGGCTTGGGTACCTTTGCCCGCACCTGGTGCACCTAGCAATATCAGTCTCATTTTGTTTCTCCTTTTTGGGTGTTTTTGTCGAAAAGTTGTCGTGCCACATGCAAATCCTGTTCGGTGTCCACGCCGCCGGGCGGGGTATCGGCAGCTATTACTACGCCGATTTTGTAGCCATGATACAACGCGCGCAATTGTTCCAGTGCCTCAAAATGCTCGATTGCTGTTGGGGTTAATTGGCCGTAGGCGCGCAGGAAACCGGCACGGTAGGCATAGATGCCGATGTGGCGCAGCACTGGCAATCCAGCGGGCAACTCCCCCCTTCTAACTTCCCCCCGGGGGGAGGAAGAACAACCGTCTTGCCCTTCAGGCGAGAATAATTGAATCCCTGCGTCACGTGGGTACGGTATCGGTGCGCGGCTGAAATACAGCGCGTTGCCGTTCTTGTCCAGCACCACCTTGACGATGTTCGGGTTGCGCAGCGATGCTTCGTCATGGATCGCATGGCAGGCGGTAGCAATCGCGCATTCCGGATGCGCGTGCAAATGTTCGGCAACGGCGCGGATCAGCGCGGGTGGCATCAGCGGTTCGTCGCCCTGTACATTCACCACAATGGTGTCGTCCGGCCAGGCATGTTGTTCGACGACTTCGGCGATCCGATCCGTGCCGCTGGCATGGGAGTCTTTGGTCAGACAGGCCTTGAAGCCGTGTTCATGCACCACATTGGCGATAGCGTGGTGATCGGTGGCGATCCATATCTGTTGTGCGCCGCTCTGCGCAGCCTGTTCTGCAACCCGCACGACCATTGGCTTGCCGGCGATGGGTAGCAGCGGTTTGCCGGGCAATCTCGTGGAAGCATGGCGCGCCGGGATAACGACATGAAAATTGACCATCAGATTTTTTCGGCTTCTTCCGCTGTGAGTTTGCGCGCCTCGTCGACCAGCATCACCGGGATGTCATCTTCGATACGGAAGGCCAGCCGGTCTGCCTTGCAGATCAATTCACGCTCGGCCTTGTGGTAGGCCAATGGCGACTTGCATAACGGGCAAACAAGGATATCAAGCAGTTTGGGGTCCATGGAGGGCGATCTTTCGCAGAATGAGGTCGGTTAGAGATGGGTCGAATTGGGCATCCACACGCAATACCCAGAATCTGGTATCGGCGAAGGCGGCGCATTTTACCGCATCTTTTTCAGTCATGAGTATCGCATCGCAATCCCCGAATGCGAGATCGGCCGCACAATAGGGATGATGGTCTGGAAAGGCATGTGGTGTAAAGGGGATGCCCATTGCTGCCAATTGTTGGAAGTAACGCTGCGGGTGCCCGATGCCGGCTACGGCGTGATTTCTGGTAGTGAAAAAATGCTTGGCAGTCACAGTGTTGCTGGAATCGCCCAGGTTATGGAAAATTTCTCCCTTCAGGTGCATGGCATACTGATCTGCCGAAGCTTTGCCACCATGCACCACCACTGCATCTACCGTTTGCAGGCGTGAAACCGGCTCGCGCAGCGGGCCGGCAGGAAGCATCAGGCCATTGCCGAACCCGCGCGCACCATCGATGACGGCGATTTCCACATCGCGCAGCAAGCGGTAATGTTGCAAACCGTCGTCGCACAGCACCACATCGCATTGCGGATGCGCCAGCAACGCTGCCTGTGCGGTGGCGACACGATCCGTGCCTACCCAGACCGGGCAGATGTTGCGCCGTGCCATCAGCAGCGGTTCATCGCCTACCTGTCGCGCATCGTTGTCTGCTCCGACGTGTTGTGGAGATTTGGATGATGCGCCGCCATAGCCGCGGCTGACAATGAGCGGTTGTTTGCCGCGTTCGGCCAGTTGTTGCGCCAATGCAAGGGTAAGCGGGGTTTTCCCGGTTCCGCCAACGGTGATATTGCCGATCACGATAACGGGCACGTCCAATTTATGACCGGTAAGGATATGGCTGCGATACAACGCGCGGCGCACTGCGGCCAGCAAGCGGAACAGCAGACTAATCGGGAGCAGGATAAGGTGCAGCGGAGTAATGCAATGCCAGTGTCGTTGCAGCCGGTGCACTTGGGATAACCGTGTTATTGGGGCTGGTTCTGGGTGGTGAAGGTGATGCGCCCATAACCGGCCAATCGTGCAGCCTCCATCACGTTGATGACAGCCTGATGGGGTGTCTTGGCATCGGCGTTGATAACGATGGTAGGGTCAGCCTGGTCGCCTGCGGCCTTTTTCAGCGCGGCAGCAAAGGCTTCCACACCCGAGTAGGGTAATCCTTGGTTATTGATGGCGTAGTGTTCGGCAGCATCCAGTCCAATATTGAGGGTTTGGACTTGCGCGGTGCCTGCCTCCCCACCGGCTTGCGGCAGGTTGATCTGCAATTCGGAAAACTTGGCGTAACTGGTGGTCACCATCAGGAAAATCAGGATCACCAGCAGCACGTCTATCATCGGAATCAGATTGATCTCCGGTTCCTCGCGGGTGCGGCCACGCTGGAAATTCATAATTTAATCCTTGCGCTGACCATGCGCGATTTCTACCAACCTAATGGCTTGCTGCTCCATTTCGATAGTCAAGCTATCCACCTTGGAACGGAAATGGCGGTAAAAGATCATGCTGGGAACCGCTACGATCAGGCCGAAGGCGGTGTTGTACAAGGCCACCGAAATGCCATGTGCCAGTATTGCTGGGTTATTGCCCAACGCAGTTTGCGAGCCAAAAATTTCAATCATGCCGACCACTGTGCCAAATAGTCCAAGCAAGGGGCTGATTGAGGCAATCGTGCCCAGAGTAGTCAAAAAATGCTCCAAGTCGTGCGATACCGCGCGCCCCGTTTCCTCAATGGAGTTTTTCATTACCTCTGGCGGGCTTTTGATGTTTTTGAGGCCTGCGGCAAAGATACGGCCCAAGGGCGAACTGCCGGCTAGTCTGGTCAGCATGCCGTCGCTGACACCGCGCTGTTTCAGTTCTTTGATGACTTCGTCCAGCAGGGCCGGTGGTGACACGCGGTTAGTACGTAAAACCATCAGGCGCTCAACAATCAGTCCAAGTGCGATGATTGAAGCCAGGATCAAAAACCAGATCGGCCAACCGGCTGCTTCTACAAGTGCAAACACGCGAACTCCTCAAATATGCTTAAATCAACGGTGCGCAACTGTAACGTGTCGCATTGAGTTGAGCAACATTTGTGAGGGGGTTGTGAATGTTCTTTGGCGATAATATTGCTAACCCATCATTTGAAAAGAGTATTTATTCTTACTCACAAAATCTGTGGATAACTTTGTGGGGCATTCTAGGATATAACCCTATAACATGGCGTGGCATAAGGCTTTTTGTTACTTTGCCTATTTTTTGTATTGTAATAATTATGTTAATAAACAATATGTTGCCGTAAGTCTATGATTTTTTGTAGGGCGGGTTGGTAGGGAATGGCGAATTTCCTTGGTGTGTGGATTATTTTTGGTTGTCAATATGTCTTTAGGCCTATTTTTTGAAGAAAAAAATCGCGTTTTGCGTGTCGCAGAACTCAACTTTGCAATCAAACAGTTGCTGGAAAGCAATGTCCC
>CAZMWC010000160.1:0-5377 GCA_964569805.1 uncultured Gallionella sp. | reverse complement strand
ACGGCAATGCCACACGCGAAGTGGCGGATGCCGCGCTGACCATGCTGGATGTGGATTCGCGCGGGCTGGATGTGATGGACAGAAAACTGCTGCAAACGGTGATCGAGAAATTCATGGGTGGCCCGGTCGGCGTGGACAACCTCGCCGCCGCCATCGGCGAAGAGCGCGACACCATCGAAGACGTGCTGGAACCGTACCTGATCCAGCAGGGTTATCTGCAACGCACGCCGCGCGGTCGCATGGCGACGGCGAACGCCTATCAGCATTTCGGCTTGATCCAGCCGCGCAGCGGAAACAACAAGGAGTTGTGGGATGAGAATCAGTAGCACGCGGACAGCAGTCTGAAATGCCAAGAGTCTTTGACAACATAGATCAGCATTTGCTGCCCGTCCTGCGCGACACGCTTGCCGTTTCAGAGCGCGCCGATTTTTGTGTGGGCTATTTCAACCTGCGTGGCTGGCGCACGATTGATGACTTGATTGCTGGATGGCAGCCTGATGCCGGGCAGATATGCCGTGTATTGATTGGCATGCAACGCCCGCCGCACGAAGACGTGCGCGCACTATATCAAGCTGTGGGCGATGAGCTATTGATCGACAATGCACGGGCCACCGAAATCAAGCATAAGTTCGCGGCGCATCTGCGCGAGCAAATTACATTCGGCATTCCCACTGCCGCCGACGAAAAAGGGTTGCAACGCTTGGCGAAACAAATGCGTGAAGGCAAGGTGCAGGTCAAATTGTTCTTGCCCTATCCGCTCCATGCCAAGCTATATCTACTCTTCCGCAAAGACATCAATAATCCGATAACGGGTTTTGTTGGCAGCAGCAATCTCACTTTCTCCGGTCTTTCCAAGCAAGGCGAACTGAATGTTGATGTGCTCGACCATGATGCCGCCAACAAACTGTCGACCTGGTTCGATGCCCGCTGGGCTGACCGCTGGTGTCTCGATCTTTCCGCTGAATTAGCCGAAGTCATAGAACAAAGCTGGGCGCGTGAAGAGCTGGTGTCGCCGTATCACATTTACCTGAATATGGCTTACCACCTAAGTGTCGAAGCGCGAGCAGGTCTCAGTCAGTTCCGTTTGCCGACACGTTTTGACGAGGAGTTGTTCGACTTCCAAAAGGCCGCCGTGAAGATCGCCGCACGCCATTTGCATAAGCGTGGCGGGGTCATCATCGGCGACGTGGTTGGGCTTGGCAAAACCATGATGGCCACTGCGTTGGCGCGCATGGTTGAAGACGACCTCAATTATGAAACCCTCATCATCTGTCCAAAGAACCTTGTGCCGATGTGGGAGCATTACCGCAAGGAATATGGGTTGCGCGGCATGGTGATGTCACTCACGCAAGTGATACACAAGACCAAGGGCTTAAAAGACCTCAAGCGTTATCGTCTGGTGTTGATTGACGAAAGCCACAACCTGCGCAATCGTGAAGGTCGCCGCTACAAGGCTATCTCAGAATATGTGAAGCAATGCGACTCGCGAGTCATTCTGCTGACGGCCACGCCTTACAACAAAACACTCACCGATCTTTCCGCCCAACTGCGGCTATTCGTGGAAGAGCGCGCCAACATCGGCGTGCGCCCGGAACACTTCATGCGCAAGAAGGATATGACCGACGCGCAATTCGAGCGGCAATACCAATGCCCGCCGCATTCGATCCTGGCGATGGAGAAAAGCGATGTGCTGGATGACTGGCGTGAACTGATTCGCCTTTACATGGTGCGCCGCACACGCAGCTTCATCCTTCAGCACTACACCGAGCAAGATGAGGCGACAGGCCGTCGTTACCTCAAGGTGCGCACTGGCGAGAAGCTCTATTTCCCGACACGCAAGCCAATTTCGCTTGGTTTCGCCGTAGATGAAAATGACCCAACCGATCAATACGCCAAGCTGTATTCGGTGGAAGTGGTGGATGTCATCAACCGCCTGCGCCTTTCTCGCTACGGCTTGGGGGAATATGGTGACCCGGTAGTGCTTAAATCAGCCGCCGCAGCCGAACGCAAGCAGATGGATGATCTCGGCAAGGCAGGCAAGCGGCTGATCGGATTTTGCCGTACCAACCTGTTCAAGCGGCTGGAATCAAGCGGTTTCTCATTTATGCAATCCATCGAGCGGCACATTCTGCGTAACGAAATTTATCTGTACGCGATTGATAATGGTCTTGAATTGCCCATTGGCACGCTGGATGCAGGCATTCTGGATGCCGACCGTTTTGATGAAGATGCTGAAGGTTTGCACGCCGAGCAGGAGGACTTGCTCGACGGCGTGATTGAAGAAGCTGAGAACAATGCGGATAGCCAAGCCGAAGTTATCTACCGCCAATATGCAGACCAATATCGAAAACGCTTCAAATGGATCAACTCGCATTTGTTCAGAAAAGAATTGCGCGAACACTTGGCGGACGACATTGCAGCTTTGCGCGACCTATTGAATAGTTACGGCACCTGGAATGTCGAGCAAGATAAAAAACTGGCACAACTGGAAAACCTTGTCGCGCGCACACATGGCAAGGACAAGGTACTGGTATTTACCCAATTTGCCGATACAGCTCGCTACTTGGGCCGCGCGTTACAAGCACGCGGAATCAAATCTTTGGCAACAGTAACCGGGGCTTCTGTCGATCCGTATGCCGTTGCTTGCCGTTTTTCGCCGCAATCAAACCATGCGGCTATCAAGAAAGATGATGAGTTGCGCGTGCTGATCTGTACCGACGTGTTGTCCGAAGGTCAAAACCTACAGGATTGCGCCGTGGTGGTAAATTTTGATTTACCTTGGGCGATCATTCGTCTAATACAGCGCGCAGGCCGTGTGGATCGTATCGGCCAGAAAGCGGTAGATATTTGCTGCTACTCTTTCCTACCCGCAGACGGTGTCGAGCGGCTCATCAATCTGCGCGCACGGATTACTCAACGCCTGCATGAGAATGCCGAAGTGGTAGGCACCGATGAAGCCTTCTTTGAGGACGAGGATGCCGAGCGCTTACGCAAGCTTTCAATTCAAACTTCTGGCGCACTGGACGATCAGGATGATGAAGTTGATTTGGCATCCTATGCCTGGCAAATCTGGAAAACGGCTACGCAAGATAATCCTGAACTGGCACGCAAGATCGAATCCCTGCCGCCAGTGATCTACACCGCCAAGCAACTCCCCTCGCCCGCAAGCGGGAGAGGGGCGGGGGGAGAGGGGCGGATTTTGCCAGAAGGCAACAGCGCACTCGTCTATGTCAAATCCCCCGAAGGCAACGATCACCTGGCTTGGGTTAACGCCAAAGGCGAGGCTGTCACCGAATCGCAATTCACCATTCTGCGTGTGGCGGAATGCCTACCGGATGAGCCAGCCTTGGTGCGTGCCGAAAACCACCACGATCTCGTCGCGGTAGGGCTCAAGCTGGCAGTCAATCAGGACAAAGCGGTAGGCGGTGGCCTGGGGCGCCCCTCCAGCCCGCGCCGCAAATGCTATGACCGCCTCAAGGAATATGCCCGCAGCCTGCGCGGAACTTTGTTTACAGACGACGAGCTGGAGCGCGCCATCGAAGACATCTACGCACGCCCCTTGCTAGAAAGCGCCGCCGACACACTCAATCGTTTGATGCGCAGTGGCATCAACGATGAACAATTGAGCGACGCGGTGAAATCCCTGCGCGAAGAAAATCAACTCACTTACGCCGAAGATGATGCGGCGCAACACGAGCCGAAAATTGTTTGTTCGATGGGGCTGATCGGAAAATAACATGAGTCCAATCGCACGGCAGTTGCAGGCTTTCGAGTTCGTCGAACTTTTCAACCAACTGGGATGGGATCGTCTTTCGCTCGGCATCGAAAAAGAAGTCGGCGGCGAAGTTTACGCTCTGCAGCCAGTCGCGCAGAAACGTGGTATCCAGATACTGCATTGCTCGCCGGACAGCGAGGGTGCGATTCCACCTTACGCCATCCGCCAGAAAATCGAGCGCAAAGTCACGGCGGATGCGCGCGAGCACCTCATCATCTTCACCGATGCCGCGCAAACCCGGCAGATATGGCAATGGGTTTCCCGCGCCACGGGTCGCCCGACCCAATACCGCGAAGTCAAATGGCAATCCGGGCAACCCACCGAGTTGCTGGAACAAAAGCTCAAGGCCATCAGCTTCAATCTGGATGAAGAGGAAAGCCTCAACGTCTTCGGCGTAGCCGAGCGGCTGCGCGGCGGCTTCGACCGCGACAATGTCACCAAGGAGTTTTACAAGGTTTTTGAAGCTCAACGCAATGCGTTTCAGAAATTCATCGACGGCATTCCGTCGGACGACCACCAGCGCTGGTACACAGCGGTCGTCATCGACCGCTTGATGTTCCTGTGGTTCTTGCAGGAGAAATTTTTTCTGGATGGCAACAAACGCTATTTGCGCGACCGGCTAGAAGAACACTTGAAGGCAGCGGGCGTAGTCAGTTTCTACAAAGCTTTCCTCAACCCGCTTTTCTTTCGCGGCTTTGCCGAAGAGCGCACCGAAGCCAACCGTGCCGCCATCGAACACGAATTCGGCAAAGTGCCTTACCTCAACGGCGGCCTGTTTGCCGAGCATGAACTGGAACGCGAATACGGCGAAGCCATCGACATCCCCGATACCGCATTCAGCTCGCTGTTTGCATTTTTCGACGAATGGGATTGGCATCTCGACGAGCGCCCGCTGGCTTCGGGCAAGGAAATCAACCCCGATGTGCTCGGTTACATCTTCGAAAAATTCGTCAACCAGAAACAGATGGGGGCGTATTACACCAAGGAAGACATCACCGAATACATCGCCAAGAACACCATCATCCCTTGCCTGTTCGAGAAAGTGCGCGCCGATAACAAAGCCGCTTTCGATACCCATGTCTGGCCGCTGTTGCAGGAAGACCCGCACCGATATATTTATCCCGCGATGCTGCACGGTCTTCCCCCATCTCCCGCAAGCGGAGAAGGCGAATCTGTAGGTCGGGCTATGCCCGACAACCAAAAAATACGGCGGGTGGAACCCGCCCTACAAAATGCCCGCACGGAATCGGATTCGAGCGAGGGGTTATACCCCCCCGAAATCGCCAACGGCCTGGACACCCAAGCCCCAAACCTGCTGGAACGCCGCAAACTCTGGAACAAAACCGCCGCCCCCAGCCACGGCTTGCCCACCGAAATCTGGCGCGAAACCATCGCCCGCCACAACCGCACCCGCGAAATTCTCACCAAGCTGCAAGCGGGCGAAATCAACAGCGTGGCCGATCTCATCACCTACAACCTCAACATCCGCCAGTTCGCGCAGGACGTGATCGAACGCTGTACCGATCCCGCCTTGCTGCGCGCCTTCTGGGTGGCGCTGGCCGGGCGCTTGCCGCGCAAGAGCAATGAAAAATACCGCCACGG
>CAZMWC010000159.1:0-5390 GCA_964569805.1 uncultured Gallionella sp. | reverse complement strand
GATCTGGCCGTGACCACCATGCAGCGCGCGGGCACGATCATTCATCTGCCTGCCATGCATCTCGCCCGTGCCCACTACCAACGCAGCCTCCACAACCTTCCCGCCGCTTGGGCCGACCTTGAAACCGCCCAAGGCATCGCTCGGCAAAGCAACATGCGCACCTACCTTGTCGAATGCGCCCTGCTGGGCGGCAACCTGTTTTTGGATGAAGCCCGTGCTCCCGAAGCCGCAGCTCACTATGCCAGCGCTGCACAACTGATCCTAGAAGACGGCTATGGCAGGCGGCTGACCGAGCTGCACTTGCTGTATGCACGCCTGCTGCACGCACAGCGCAATCCGGCTGCACTGCAAGCACTGGCTGATGCCCAGGCGCGTATCCGCGAAGCGGGGCAGTGGTATTTCTGGCGCGAATTACGCGCTGCGGCAAGCGAAATCGCCGCACCCGATCCTGGCGAGTGCCCGGCCGGTGGCAATCAAACTTCGGACAGTTAATCAGCTCTGACGCCGCACAAACAATGCAGGTATCTGGCTCTTCGGTTTGGCGACAGGCGTATCCGATTGTCTGGCAGGAGGCGCGACACTAACGCTAGGCTCGTAAGGCTTGTCGAACCATGCGTCGTGGCTGTGCCTTTTCGGTGTCGGCGAACGCGGTGCATGACTGCGTTCCGGGTACGTGCCGCGCTCTGTCCGCTGGTGGCTGGACGGATGCGGTGGGACATTGGCGGTTTCTTTGCGTATCTCGTGCTTGATCAGCTTTTCGATTTCCTTCAGGTATCTTTCTTCCTCCGGCGACACCAGCGAAATCGCCGTGCCGGAAGCTCCGGCGCGCCCTGTGCGCCCGATGCGGTGAACGTAATCTTCCGGCGCATGCGGTATCTCGTAGTTGATCACCATCGGCAACTGGTCAATATCCAGGCCGCGCGCCGCCACATCGGTTGCGATCAGCACGGATATCTTGCCGCTTTTGAAAGCATCCAGCGCCTGAATGCGTTCCAGCTGGCTCTTGTCGCCATGAATGGCATCGGCAGACACGCCTTCACGTTGCAACTGCCGCGCCAGGCGGCTGGCGGTAAGTTTGGTTTTGGTAAACACGATGGCCTGCGTCGCATCGCTGCCGCGCAACAGTTGCACCAGCAGCGCATGCTTGTCCACCTGTTCGACCAGATAAGCTTTTTGCGTGATGTTCTCGGCGGAAGCGTTACTGCGCGCGACTTCGATCAGTGTCGGATAAATCAGAAAATCTTCGGATAATTTTTTGATCTCATCCGAAAATGTAGCCGAAAACATCAGGCTCTGCCGGATTCTGGGCAGCAGCGCGAGGATGCGCTTCAGGTCGGGCATGAAACCCATATCCAGCATACGGTCCGCCTCATCCAGCACCAGCATCTGCACCTGATTCAACTGCACCGTTTTCTGTTCGATGTGATCCAGCAGACGGCCAGGCGTGGCTACCAGAATCTCAATACCCGTTTTCAGATGCGGTGTCTGCGTCTTGATGTCCACCCCACCGAATACCACCAGCGAACGCAATTTGGTGTGCTTCGCGTAAGTCTTGACGCTTTCTTCCACCTGGATCGCCAGTTCGCGTGTCGGCACCAATATCAGCGCCCGCACCGGATGGCGCGCCGGGGAAGTGTTGGAGCTGGCGAGCGGCAGCAATTTTTGCAGCATCGGCAACACAAAAGCGGCGGTCTTTCCCGTTCCCGTCTGCGCACCCGCCATCAGGTCGTGGCCTTGCAGCACCAGCGGGATAGCCTGTGCCTGTACAGGTGTGGGGGTGATGTAACCGGATTCGGTGAGTGCCTTGAGGATTTCAGGTGCCAAATTTAAAGCGGCAAAACTAGCGGTATTCAATGTTTATTCTCTTAATGATGATTAGGGGCAATCGGCTCGTTGCGGTGGCATTATACGCCACCGCCAGAAACACTCACCTACGCCACTATCACGCTGATTTGTATGCAGTTTTAGACTATTACCGTTCAACGTGCCGAGCGCAACGCCTCGATTCGTTCGTCCAGCGGCGGATGGGTCATAAGTAATCTTGTGAATCCGCCGCCACCGGAAATACCAAATGCTGCGATTTTTTCCGGCAAAGTGGCCTGTTCGTGGTTGATCTTCAGGCGTTCCAGCGCGTTGATCATTTTTTCGCGCCCCGCCAGATTCGCGCCGCCCGCATCGGCACGGAATTCGCGCTGCCGCGAGAACCACATCACGATAATGCTGGCCAGCACGCCCAGCACCAGCTGCGCAACGATTTCTGCGGCAAATGCCCCCATACCCGGACCGCGCTCATTCTTGAGCAATACACGATCCACAAAATAACCGAACAGCTTGGCGAAAAATATCACAAAGGTATTCACCACCCCCTGAATCAGCGCCAGCGTCACCATGTCGCCGTTGCTGACATGGCTCATTTCGTGCGCCAGAACCGCCTCGATTTCATCGCGGGTCATGTTGCGCAACAGTCCGGTGCTCACCGCCACCAGCGCATCGTTACGGTTCCACCCGGTGGCAAACGCATTCACGTCCGGCGCATCGTAAATCGCCACTTCCGGCATACCAATGCCCGCCGCTTGCGCCTGCCGGCGCACCGTTTCCACCAGCCAGCGTTCGGTGGGGTCGCTCGGGTTCTCTATGACCTGCGCGCCGACCATGCGCTTGGCCGACCATTTCGACAGCACCAGCGAAACCAGCGAACCGGAAAAACCGATCACAGCGGACAGCACCAGTAGCGCGCTGAAATCGATGCCGCCGGTTTCATTCAACCAGCGATCCACGCCGAGCAGCCGCAACGTGATGTTGATCACGAACACCACCGCCAGATTGGTCAAAATAAATAAGAAAATTCGTTTCATGCACTCATCTCCATCATCTAAAAAATATGCTACGCAGTTTAACACCGCTCATCACTCGCCCCGTTATGTGGGGCATCCCGTCACTTTTTCAAGGCGTGCGGCTAACGTGAAACTCGCGTAGCGATTCGTTTGCGCCCTCTCCCACCGGGGGAGGGTTGGGGAGGGGGAAACGGGCATGGCGAGTTTCATAATCAGGAGTGGCAACTCGCCATGCCGATTGGAGAAGAAAATCATAAATAAGTTTCGCCTCTTGCTATGCGCCCCGAACGACACTAGCAGGCCGCTAACGGAGACTACTGGCGGCCAGGCGTAAATCTTGCCAAGCCTTGGCTTTTTCCGACGGGCTGCGCAGCAGATAGGCGGGGTGATAGGTGACGATTAGCGGAATGCCGTGGTACTCGTGCAGCGTGCCGCGCAGACTGGCAAGCGTGGCATCGCGTCCCAGCAATGCCGTCGCGGCGATTCTGCCCAGTACCACAATCAATTTCGGTTGAATCAGGTCGATCTGGCGGCGCAAGTACGGCAGGCACTGCGCAATTTCATCCGCTGCCGGATTGCGATTGTTTGGCGGGCGGCATTTGACGATATTGGCGATATACACGTTGTCGCCGCGTTTCAATTTGATGGCCAGCAGCATGTTGTCGAGCAGCTTGCCTGCTTGCCCGACAAAAGGCTCGCCTTGGGCATCTTCATCTGCACCCGGACCCTCGCCGACAAACAGCCAGTCAGCTCCCTCATCGCCCACGCCGAATACCGTCTGCGTGCATCCGGCGCGCAGCTTGCAGGCGGTACAGTCGCGCACCATCGTCTTGAATTCCGGCCAAGGTAGGGGCAATTCACGATAACCAGCGACTTGGCTATCGTTTTTTGATAGCCTAGTCGAATGGCTAGTTGTTTTATCAATTGCCCTGTCTGCCGTCATCGTGCCGGGCTGTTCGGGTGAGTGTTCGGGCAATTCGTGATAACCAGCCACTTGGTTGTCGTCTTTTGACAACCTAGTGGAATGGCTAGTTGTTTCATCAATCGCCCCTACGTTGGCCATTGCACCGGCTTGCGCAGGCGCACCGCGCCGCGCCCACAGCGGATACAGGTTCAACTCGCGCAACACCGCTTCGTTTCTATCCATTCGTATCACCTGTCAATTCGCACGCCATCACCAGCGCATCCTCGCTGCCGTTCGTGTTCTGATAATAGGCGCGCCGCACGCCGATCTCGCTGAAACCTGCACTGCGATATAACGCGATAGCAGCGAGATTGGACGGCCGTACTTCGAGCAATACCCGCCGCATATTTTTTGCGCGCGCCACCTTCAGCATCTCAAGCAGCATCGCGCGACCCAACCCTTTGCGTTGCTGCGCGGCTGCCACACCGATGGTGAGCAATTCGGCTTCGTCCACCACCGGCATCAGGATCGCATAGCCGCGTATCCCGATTTCTGTTTCATCCACGCGGCACAAGTGGCCGTTCGCCAGCGAATCGCTGAAATTGCCGCGCGTCCACGGAAAACGCTGCACCGCCTGTTCGATGGTCAGCACCGCGCCCACATCGCCCGGTGTCATCGGGCGCATCAACGCGCTTCCCTTTCGCTGGTCTTCAGCGCCACCTTATCGCGCAGATACAACGGCAACGCCTGCGCCGCGTCCACGCCTTCACCACGCATCAGGCGTGCCGCGCCCAATGCGGCAATCGCGGCGGCCTGCGGCACAGCGTTTCCATCCACGCCCCGCAACTGTCCGGCATAACGCGCATCCAAAACCTCGCCATGCGCAAAAAATCCGCTGCCCGCACCGAACCAGCCTGCACCGTGCACTGCCGGCGCATCCTCCGGTTTGCACAAACGCGGCTCGCTCACCGTCGCCCATGCAGCGTCGCATTTTTCATACACCGCGTGATAAATCTCGCCCATCCGCGCATCCAGCGCCGCGATCACCTTGTCGCGCCCCGATGCCTGCGCCAATGCCTCCAGCGTACATACGCCAACCACTTGCACATCCGCGCCGAACGCCAAGCCCTGCGCAACACCGCAGGCGATGCGCACACCGGTGAACGAGCCGGGGCCTTTACCGAAGGCGATGCCGTCCATAGCCTGTAACTTGTGGCCAGTTGCCCGTAGCAGATCGTCGAGCATCGGCATCAACAACTCGGAATGCTTCTGCCCGACCAGCTCGCAGCGTTCGGCAATCACGCCGTCCTGCCACAGCGCGACCGAGCAATATTCGGTGGAGGTATCCAGCGCCAGAATTCGCATCAGCTGCCCGCGAGCAGCAATACCACCGCCTGTGCCGCAATACCCTCGCCGCGCCCGGCGTAGCCCAGATGCTCGGTAGTAGTCGCTTTCACGTTGACCGCGCTCTTTTCCACGCGCAGATCGGCGGCAATGTTGGCGACCATGTGTGCAATATGGGGAGCCATCTTTGGTGCCTGTGCGATGATAGTGGCATCCACGTTGGCGACGCGAAAACCCTGTTCGCGCACCAGATGCATGGCCTCGCGCAATAAAATGCGGCTGTCAATATTCTTGAATTTCGCGTCGGT
>CAZMWC010000158.1:0-5394 GCA_964569805.1 uncultured Gallionella sp. | reverse complement strand
CTGGTTATCACCACGAACGGACTTATTGCGTTGGGCGCGGGTGAAGAACAATTCACCGTGCGTAAGCAAATGGTAGAGATGGTTTTAAGCAGCACAGGCGGCAATTGAGCATTTAATCACTGTCAATATATTCAGGGAGATCTGGAATGAGCAAGAAAATCGAACACACCGACACGGCTGGCAAACAACCTGTAGATCAGATTGCACAAGCAAAGACTGATTTCATGGGGGCTGGTTCTAAACTCCCTTACTCTGTAAATGGCAAAGACATAACGTCTGGCAACAAGCAAAAATTTGTTGCAAAAAAGAAGGAAATCAATGAAGACGATATTGACCTGACCTCGGATACTGGCGCGGAGAGCGCTGCCGATTTCATCGCGCAAGCGGAAAGCGCCGCCGATCCCATCATCCTCGCACAGGCGGGATCTTCCACCGCAACCGATGCGGCGGCAGCGGGTTCGGCTTCGTCTGCGGCAGGCGCATCAGGGGCCGAGGCCGGCGCCGCTGCAGGTTCTGGCGCGGCGGCAGGAGCGGCGGCGGGTGCTGCCATGTCGGTGGGCACGATGGCGCTGATTGGTGCAGGCATTATCGGCGTAGCTGCAGCCGCAGGTGGAGGCGGTAGTGCAGCCGTCGCATCCGCTACCGGGTTCACCCTTTCAGGAACCATTGCGCTCGGCAAGATCAACGATAACACTGGTCTCATCATCGAAGCCTTCAAGGCAGACGGCACACAGTTATTAACCAGTTCGTCAGTTGTCAACGCGAATGGCACTTTCACCATAACCGTCACAGAAAATTATACCGGCTCTGTGCTGATTCGTTTGAAGGATACCAATCCCGGCACTAACTACACGGATGAAGGAACAGGTGCGGCAGCCGACTTGACTACCGATCTGCGTGTCATGGTCAACGTATCGGGCAGTGGTGGTTCAAACATTGCTGTCATGCTCACGCCACTGACAGAATTGGCGGTGCGCGAATTGGTGGGAGATAGCGGGGGTGATGGCGGAACGTCAGGAGCCGTGCTTGGGGCAACGGTCACCACCACCCAGGTCACTGCCGCCAACGACGGCATCAAGGCTGCTTTTGGTTTGACCAGCGATATTGTCACTACTACGCCGGCTACTGTTGACGATGCAGCAGGATTCGCGGCAGCTACAGCTGCGCAACAGGCGTATGGCCAGGTGCTGGCCGCCATTGCCGGCGCTGAGGCCAATCTGGGCACCAGCACCGGCACCGTACTGAATACCCTGGCGCAAGGTGTGTCGGGCAGCACCGTAGATCAGGCCGTTATCGATCTGTTGATTGCGGGCGCAACCACGGCCGATGGCGTGGCTGGTAATGCCACGGGTGCTGCGACGGCTCTCACGACCGTCATCGGCAGCAACATCAGTGCCATAGATATCTCTGCCGACACCGGTAGCGCTACCGATTTCATCACCCAGACCGCAGCCCAGACCATCACCGCCACCCTCGATGCAGCACTTACCGGTACCAAGCTGTGGGGCTCGGTGGATGGCGGTACGACTTGGACCGACATCAGCGGTTTCGTCACTACGACATCCTTGTCCTGGACCGGCGTAACCCTTGCCGGTAACAGCTCAATCAAGCTCGCCGTCACCGCCAACACCGTTACCGCCTTCACCGGCGCGGCGGCGGATGTCGTCGGTAATGTTTCAGTGCAAAGTTACAGTGTGGATGCCGCCGCTCCCGCATTCACCAGCTTAACCACGGCCAATTTTGCCGAGAACGGCACGGGCACCGCCTATACGACAGCGGCGACCGACGCGCATTTACTGACCTACACCAAGACTGGCGCCGATGCGGCCCTGTTCAACCTTGATTCCAATTCGGGCGTTGTCACATTTCTGACGGCTCCAAACTTTGAAGCGCCTGCTGATGCGGGCGGCGATAATGTCTACAACATCAGCGTCACCGCAACCGATGGCGCGGGGAATGCAAGCCTGCAGGCTGTCGCCATCACCGTCACGGACGCGAACGAGATGCCCTCGCTCACCAGTGGCGCTGCAGCCAGCTTTGCCGAGAATGCCACAGGAACGGTCTATACTGCTGCGGCGACCGATCCTGATGCGGGCGCGACTTTGACCTACGCCCTGGCTGGCACGGATGCCGCGCGGTTCGCCATCAATGCCACCTCCGGTGCTGTCACCTTTGCGACTTCACCCAACTTTGAAGCGGCGTTGGATAGCGGCGCAAACAACGTGTACGACATCACCGTCACCGCATCAGACGGCACCAACACCACCGCCGCCCAGGCAGTTGCCATCACAGTCACCAACGTGAACGAGATGCCCTCGCTCACCAGCGGCGCGGCGGCCAGCTTTGCCGAGAATGCCACAGGAACGGTCTATGCTGCTGCCGCGACCGATCCTGACGCGGGCGCGACACTGACCTATGCCCTGGCTGGCACGGATGCCGCGCGGTTCGCCATCAATGCCACCTCCGGTGCTGTCACCTTTGCGACTTCACCCAACTTTGAAGCGGCGTTGGATAGCGGCGCAAACAACGTGTACGACATCACCGTCACCGCCTCCGACGGCACCAACACCACCACTCCCCAGGCAGTTGCCGTCACCGTCACCAATGTCAACGAAACACCGACATCCACGACCGTTACGGCAACGGCTGCAGCCGTCAATCAGGCATACAGTTTTAATGCGTCCGGCAACTTCAGTGACGTGGATGCGGGCAACGTGTTCAGTTATGGCGCTACAGGCTTGCCGACCGGCCTGAGCATCGGCGCAACGACCGGCATCATCAGCGGCACCGCTACCGCGACCGGCACTTCCAGCGTGACCGTGACCGCCACCGACAGCGGCAGCCTGACCACCAGCCAGACATTCAACCTGTCAGTGGTCAGCGCACCGGTCATCAGCAGCATTTCCGCCAACGTAACGCAAGCCCAGAACGGCGATGCGCTGACTTTCACTGTGGGCATCACCGAGCCTGTTACCGTAGTCACCACGGGCGGTGTGCCGACCTTGACGCTGGATGTCGGCGGCACCACGATGATCGCCACCTACAGCGGCGGTACGACTACCAACACGCTGACCTTCACTGCCACCACACCGGCAACCGGTGACGATGCGACAGTAACTGTCACAGCGATCAACCTGAACAGCGGCACGATCACCGGCATCACTACCAGCCAGGCGCTGGTTACCACGTCGGTGGGGCAGGCAGTCTCTTCGTTTGTCGTTGATAACACTAATCCGGCATTCACCAGCGCAACGGCGGCCAACTTTGCCGAAAACGCCACGGGTACCGCTTATGCATCTGCGGTCACCGATGCGACCACTCTTACCTACACCAAGACTGGCGCCGACGCAGCACTGTTCGCCATCGATGCCGGCACGGGCGCCGTCACCTTCAATACGTCGCCAAACTTTGAAACGCCAACTGATGCGGGCGGCGACAACGTGTACAACATCACCGTCACCGCCACGGATGCGCTGGGCCATGCCACAAACCAGGCCGTCGCCATCACCGTTACCAACGCAAACGAGATGCCCTCGCTCACCAGCGGCGCGGCGGCCAGCTTTGCCGAGAATGCCACAGGAACGGTCTATGCTGCTGCCGCGACCGATCCTGACGCGGGCGCGACACTGACCTATGCCCTGGCTGGCACGGATGCCGCGCGGTTCGCCATCAATGCCACCTCCGGTGCTGTCACCTTTGCGACTTCACCCAACTTTGAAGCGGCGTTGGATAGCGGCGCAAACAACGTGTACGACATCACCGTCACCGCATCAGACGGCACCAACACCACCGCCGCCCAGGCAGTTGCCATCACAGTCACCAACGTGAACGAGATGCCCTCGCTCACCAGCGGCGCGGCGGCCAGCTTTGCCGAGAATGCCACAGGAACGGTCTATGCTGCTGCCGCGACCGATCCGGATGCCGGCACGACCCTGACCTATGCCCTGGCTGGCACCGATGCTGGCCTCTTCAACATCAACAGCAGCACCGGCGTCGTCACCTTTGCGGCCACGCCCAACTTTGAAGTGCCGACAGATGCGGGCGGCGACCATGTTTGCAACATCACCGTCACTGCCTCCGACGGCACCAACACCACCGCTCCTCAGGCAGTTGCCATCACCGTCACCGATGTCAACGAAGCGCCCACGCTCACCAGTGGCACTACGTCATCAGCAACCTTTGTCGTCAATCAGGCATTCAGTAGCGATGCCTCTCTCCTGTTTAGTGATGTCGATGCGGGTAACGTGTTCAGCTACGGCGCCACCGGCCTGCCCACTGGCGTTAGCATAAATCCCTCAACCGGTGTTATCAGCGGCACTGCCACTGCCACTGCTACCGGCGTTTCTGTTGTCATTACCGCCACGGATAGCGGCGGGTTGCCTGCCAGCCATACGATCACGGTCAATGTCGTCAGCGCACCGACCCTCACCAGCACCATAGACAACGTCGCCAACTTTGACGTGACTAGCAATATCGTGCTGACGGCGTCCTCGGCAGTGACCAAGGGAACCGGTTTCATCCGTATCGTCAACGATGCCAACGACGTGAACAAGGCGGGATTTCATGGTGAAACAACGGCTAATACTCAGACTATCGATGTTACAAGTGGCGCGGTCAGTATTACCAACAACACCATCACGATCAATCCCGGATTCGATCTGGATCTGGCAAACAACTATCACATCGAGGTGGATGCCGGTGCGTTTATGAGCGGCGGGGTAGGGAGCGTTGCCGTAACTGGCGCGACAGCGATGAACTTTTCGACAGTTACCCCTAACGATGGCTTGTTTGGCGTGGCCAGCGCGATCACCAACGCTACCTCGCAGGCCATGGATGCAACGGGTACTCTGGTTGCAAGTTATAGCTGGATGGATATTGAAGGTGTTGGCGCTCCATCGTCCGCAAACGGCACGGTGCGGGATCTTTCCACAGGAAATATTGCCATGGTATTCAAGGACTACGATACCACTACGGTTGCAGGTGGAGCGCAAGACGGTATTGGTGCGCCAGATTTATATGTTTCTGCCACCAATTTTGGTGCTGGTGATCTTCTATATGTAGATAATCAGCTGAACACTCAACCCAATGATTTGGCGATTGCCTCATTTTTTAACGATACGCCAAGCAATGGTGTGACACAAATAAGCTTCGGTACAGGGGTGGGTGGTTTGGGTGGCCTGGTTGAAGTTACGCCCGTCGGTGCGCCTACCCCATCATTTGTTACCGCACTAGAGCTCCAGACGCTTTTGTCAACGACGTACATCCCGATTGTCTCGGCATGACGTAACAACGTAATTATTCATTTCCTCATTCACGCTTTCACGGGAATGAGGAATTTCAAGGCTCTAGTGGAGGATTGATAATGGCTGTTACATCAAAGTATTTCGTCACCCT
>CAZMWC010000157.1:0-5439 GCA_964569805.1 uncultured Gallionella sp. | reverse complement strand
GCTGACTGCGTGGGCACAAAAAACGTGCCCACCCTACCGACCAAATAAAGGAGGTCACAATGATCGCCACACCACTACTGCAACTGGCCGCCGACAAACAGGCATCCGATCTGTTCTTCTCGGTCGGCGCACCGGTCAATATTAAGATCGACGGCATCGTCATGCCGGTCAATGCGCAGATTCTGGATGCCGACATCATCAAGCGTATCGCCTACGAGCTGATGAGCCCGAAGCGTATCGCCGCGTTCGAGGCGGAAATGGAGATGAACTTCTCGTTCCGCGCCGAAGGCATCGGCAACTTCCGCGTCAATGTATTCCGCCAGCGCGGTGATATTGCCATCGTGATCCGTTACGTCAAGGGCAAGATTGATAATGTGGAGAACCTGCATCTGCCGGGTGTGCTCAAAGAGCTGATCATGGAGAAACGCGGCCTGGTGCTGGTGGTTGGCGCAACCGGCTCCGGAAAATCGACCACGCTTGCCGCGATGATCGAGCACCGCAACAATCTCAAGAGCGGTCACATCCTGACCGTCGAAGACCCGATCGAGTACATTTTCGAGCACGGCAAATCCATCGTCAACCAGCGTGAAATTGGCACCGACACTCTCACCTACGAGCAAGCGCTGTCCAGCGGAATGCGCGAGGCACCGGATGTATTGATGATCGGCGAAGTGCGCGACCGCGAGACGCTCAAACACGCGCTGATCTTTGCGCAGACCGGGCATTTATGTCTGACCACGCTGCACGCCAACAACAGCTACCACGCGCTGAACCGTATCGTGAATTTTTTCCCTTACGATTCGCGCCAGAGCGTGCTGTCCGACCTGTCGATGTGCCTGCGCGCAGTCATCTCGCAGCGGCTGGTGCGCAACGTACACGGCAAGCAGATGCCCGCCGTTGAAATCCTGTTGAATACCTCGCTGATCGCAGACATGATCAAAAGCGATGAGATCGAGAAAATCCGCGATGCCATCGAGAAGAGCGTTTCCGCAGGCTCGCAGACCTTTGAGCAGGCGCTTTACAGGCTATTTAAGACCGGGCAAATCTCCAAGGAAGAAGCCATGCGCAACGCCGACTCATCCAGCAACCTGTCCGCGCTGATTGATTTCTCGGTACGCACCAACACCATGAAAGTACCGGTATTTGATGCCGAACAGGAAATGCCAAAAAATTCGCCGCCACAATCCGGCTTGGACAACATCAAACTCAATCTTGATGACCCAGAGTAAGAGCAATTCATGAATTGCCCCACACCTTACGATAACCAGAAATCGCCAGCCATGTCTGAAACCCTGCAACTCGCCCAACAACTTATCTCACGCCGCTCGCTCACGCCGATGGACGACGGCTGCCTCGACATTCTGGGCGCGCGTCTCGCGCCGCTCGGCTTCAAGCTGGAGAAGATGCGCTGCGGCGCGGTGGACAACCTGTGGGCGCGGCGCGGTGATGCGGCACCGGTGATCTGTTTTGCCGGGCACACCGACGTGGTGCCGACCGGCCCGGTGGTCGAGTGGGACAGCGATCCGTTCACGCCCACGGTGCGCGACGGCATGTTGTACGGTCGCGGCGCATCCGACATGAAGGGCTCGCTCGCCGCCTTCATTACTGCCATCGAAAAATTCGTTGCCCTGCATCCACAGCACTGCGGTTCCATCGCCTTACTGCTCACCTCGGATGAGGAAGGCGTAGCGGTGGACGGCACGGCGCGCGTGGTGGAAGCATTGCAGAAACGCAACGAGCTCATTGACTATTGCATCGTTGGCGAGCCAACCTCGGTGGACAGGACCGGCGATACCATCAAGAACGGGCGGCGCGGTTCGCTGTCCGGCGCGCTCACCGTCAAGGGCGTGCAAGGCCACATCGCCTATCCGCATCTGGTGAAAAATCCAATTCATCTCGCCGCACCCGCCATCACCGAACTCGCCGCGACTACTTGGGACAACGGCAACGAATATTTTCCGCCTACCTCCTGGCAAATTTCCAACATCCACGGCGGCACAGGCGCAGCCAATGTGGTGCCCGGCACGCTGGAAATTCTGTTCAATTTTCGTTTCTCCACCGCCAGCACGGTAGATGCACTGAAAAACAAAGTCCATGCGATTCTGGATAAACATGGTCTGGAATACGATTTGTTGTGGGAGTTGGCCGGCAAACCTTACCTCACCCCGCGCGGCAATCTAGTCGAAGCGGTCAGCACGGCAATTCAACAGGTGCAGGGCATCACGACCGAACTTTCCACCGGCGGCGGCACTTCGGACGGGCGCTTCATCGCCGATATTTGCCCGCAGGTGCTCGAAGTCGGCCCGCTCAACGCCACCATCCACAAAATCAACGAATGCGTGGCGGTGGCCGACCTGGATGCGCTGTCCGAAATCTACCGTCTGGTTCTGGTCAAGCTGCTAGCCGAGCAAGCCCCATGAAATACCTCATTCTGATCCTGCTCGGAGTACTGTTCTTGTGGATCGTTTATATTTTTTCCGCGAACCGGCGCAAATCTTCCCGCGATAACCGTGACAGCGGCGGAGGCGATTCAGGCGGAAGCGCTTCTTCAAGCTGTGATAGCAGCGATGGCGGTTGCGGCGGCGGTGATGGCGGTGGAGGAGGCGACTGATGAGTACCCAGATAAATGATTATTTTTCCGGCGCGGCACACAATCTTTACACAGTGCGAGACTATTTACGCTTCGCGGTGAGCCGCTTCAACCATACCGAATTATTTCTTGGCCACGGCAGCAGCGATGCCTACGACGAAGCCGCTTATCTGATCTTGCACACCCTGCATTTGCCGCTGGACAGATTGGAGCCGTTTCTTGATGCGCGCCTGACAGACAGCGAGCGCGCCGAAGTGTTGAATATCATCCAGCGCCGCGTCGAACAGCGCGTACCGGCGGCTTACCTCACCCATGAGGCATTTCTGGGCGACTTCAGCTTCTATGTGGACGAGCGCGTCATCGTACCGCGCTCGTTCATTGCCGAGTTGCTGCGCGAGCAATTCAGCCCGTGGATCGCCGATCCGGAAGAGATCGCCAGCGTGCTCGACTTATGCACCGGTAGCGGTTGCCTGGCTATTCTCGCCGCACATGCTTTCCCGAATGCAAATGTGGATGCGGTGGATTTGTCGCCGGACGCGCTGGCCGTCGCGGAGCGCAATATCGCCGACTACGAGTTACAAGACCGCGTGAACCCGATCGAATCGGATCTGTTCACCAAGCTGGGCGGCGGGCAGTACGACCTGATCATCAGCAACCCGCCTTATGTGGATGCAGAATCGGTCGCCGCGCTGCCGCAGGAATATTTGCACGAACCCGAGCTGGCGCTCGGCAGCGGCCATGACGGGCTGGATGCCACGCGCATCATCCTCGAACAGGCTGCCGGACATCTCACCGACAACGGTATCCTCGTGGTCGAGATCGGCCATAACCGCGACGCGCTGGAGGCCGCTTATCCGAACCTGCCGTTCACCTGGCTGGAAGTCAGCGCGGGCGATGAGTTTGTGTTCATGCTGCACCGGAATGATTTGTAGTGCATAACCAAATAATTTTTAGCTCACAATGGTTGAGGCGACACAATGAAAATTGAAACAATCACCCTACGTGGATATAAGTCCTTTGCCAAACTGGATGATTTTAAGCTGCGTAATTTAAATGTACTCATCGGAGCAAATGGCGCGGGCAAGAGTAACTTCATTGGAGTATTTAAATTACTGTCCGCTTTGGCAGACGGAAATCTTCAAACCTTTATACAAAAGCAAGGAGGCCCTGACGCCTTATTGCACCGAGGTAGAAAACGAACTCAACAAATTGATGCGGAAATATATTTTGAGCCGAATAGGCAATACGACATAAGTAATGGTTACCGCATAAGCCTGACCCCCACTGCTGACAACCGTTTAATTTTCAGCCGTGAAGAAACATGGATTAGCGGACAATATACGACCAAACCAATATCACTCGGGACTGCACATGATGAGGCAAAGCTGAAGGATGACCAGCAGCCCGTCAGCACTTATGTACGGCCTGCAATGCAGAGTTGGCGTCAGTACCACTTCCACGACACCGGAGATTCTGCGGCAGTCAAAGGCCTGCATGGTAGCAATGAAAATCTGCGCCTTAAGGGAGATGCAGCCAATCTTGCCCCCTACCTCGCCTGGCTACATAACAAATATCCGGCAGAATTTCAGCATATTGTAGACACCATCAAACTCGCAGCTCCATTCTTTGGCGGCTTTGTGATCCGCGACCCGCTGCCGGACAAAATAGAATTAGAGTGGTTCGAACAAAACGACCCAGACACACCTCATAAAGCGCATGTTTTGTCGGATGGTACGCTACGATTTATCTGCCTGACGACATTGCTCATGCAGCCGGTATATCGACTCCCGGACACCGTATTGATTGACGAGCCTGAATTGGGTTTACACCCGTACGCCATCAGCCTGCTGGCAGATATGCTAAAACAAGTCGCAGAAACCAAGCAGGTAATCGTTTCCACACAGTCGGTTGAACTACTAAATGCCTTTGAGCCAGAAGACATAATTGTGGTTGAACGCGAAGGCGATGCTTCCACATTAAAGCGGTTAAACAGAGAGGAGCTACAGGGATGGTTGGAAGAATATAGCCTCGGTGAAATGTGGAAACGCAACATTCTTGGCGGGAGGCCTTAAGTGATTGAGGTTATTGTTTTCACCGAAGGGCCCACTGAAGAGCAATTCATCAAGCGAATAGTCGCACCCTCCTTCCATGCACATCAGATCTTCTTGAAACCGCAGACATTAAACACATCCCAGAATGCGAAAGGGGGGGCAGTTAACTTTGACCGGCTCAAATTCAATGCCAGAAATACGTTACGGCAAAAACCCGATGCAATCTTGACCACTTTTCTCGATCTGTATGGTCTAGATACCACTTTCCCTAACTTCACTAAAGCCAAACAACTCTCTGATGTGTATGCCCGCACAACGCAACTAGAAAGCGCACTGCATCAGGAAATCGTCGGCCATATCGGATGCCGCCCAGAACGCTTCATCCCGCACATTCAGCCCTACGAATTCGAGGGTTTATTATTTTCAGATGTTCTTGCCCTGAGTCACGCAGTGCCTTCATGGCAGAGATTTTTACCCAAATTGAATCAAGTGCGTGATGCCTTCGACACACCTGAGCACATCAACGATAGCTACGAAAATAAACCATCAAAACGCCTTGAAAACATCCTTGAACCAAAATACAAGAAAACCCACCATGGGCCACTCGCAGCTCAAAAAATCACGTTGCCAGTTATGGAGCAAGAGTGCGCGCATTTTAGAGGCTGGATGGAAAACCTTCGCAAGCTGATTGGTTGACTGTCCTATGCCCGTCGATCACTACGAGAACTTCCCGGTCGCCTCCGTCCTGATGCCCAAACGGCTGCGCAAGCCGGTGGCGGCGATCTACCATTTTGCGCG
>CAZMWC010000156.1:0-5469 GCA_964569805.1 uncultured Gallionella sp. | reverse complement strand
GCACCGGGCCGTCCAGCCTTTGTAAATTACAGTTGACGACGAAGATCAGGTTGTCAAGCTTCTCGCGTCCTGCCAGCGAAATCGCGCCGAGCGATTCCGGCTCGTCTGTCTCGCCGTCGCCGAGGAACGCCCACACCTTGCGGCCATTGGTCTGCGCGATGCCGCGGTGCTCCAGGTAGCGCATGAAGCGCGCCTGGTAAATCGCCATCAGCGGCCCCAGCCCCATCGACACGGTGGAGAACTGCCAGAAGTCCGGCATCAGCCACGGGTGCGGATAGGACGACAGGCCGCCGCCTTCGGACTCTTGGCGAAACTTGCGCATTTGCTCCTCGCCGATGCGTCCTTCGAGAAAGGCGCGCGCATAGATGCCGGGCGAGGAATGCCCCTGGAAATACACCAGATCGCCGCCGTGTGTTTCGGTCTTGCCGTGGAAGAAATGGTTGAATCCCACGTCGTACAGTGTCGCCGCCGAGGCAAAGGTGGCGATGTGCCCGCCCAGCTCGGAAGACTCACGGTTGGCGTTCAGCACCAGTGCCGCCGCATTCCAGCGTATCAGCGCGCGGATATGGTGTTCCAGTTCGTGGTTGCCCGGCGAGCGTTGCTCCCTTTCCGGAGGAATGGTGTTGCAATACGGCGTGGTCACGCTGAACGGCACACATGCACCCGCACCGCAGGCCTTGCCGGTCAGTTGCTCAAGCAGGAAAAGCGCGCGCTCTGTCCCTTCGTTTTCCAGCACCGACTCGAACGCATCCAGCCATTCCTGGGTCTCTTGCGGATCATTGTCGGGTAAGTTCGCCATCATTCCGCTCCCTCATTACCGCAAAGTTATTCAACCTAAAAAACGCAGTTGATGATGAATACCATTTTTATTCATGGTATTGCCTTGCTTCTGTAGGTGCGAATTTATTCGCACATAGCCTATTGTTCGTGCGAATGAATTCGCACCTACACATACCTTAACTGCGTTTTCCAGGTTCAATGGAAACACCTGAAAATTCCCGTGCGCTTCATTGCGCCGCACAAGCGATGGATTCCTGTTCGGTAATAACCCATTCGACCTTCACGTCGGTGGCTTCCTGCGGCAGCGCTTCCACAATCTGCAGCGCAAACGCCGCGGCAACCAGCACGGGCCGCTGCGTCATACCCGCCAGCAGCTTGTCGTAATACCCGCCACCGTAGCCCAGCCGCGCGCCATCGCGGGTAAACGCCACGCCCGGCAGCAGGGCAAATTCTACCTCATTTGATGTGGCCAGCCGTTCGCAGCGCTCCACTACCGGCTCGCGTATCCCCCACAAACCCGCCGCCAACTGGTTCTCCGGATCATCCACCCAATACAGGTCGAGATGGTTGGTGTGACGGTTCACCTTGGGCAGCGCCAGCCGCTTGCCGTCTGCCAGCACCCGTTCGATCCATAACTCGCTGGCGAATTCCGCGCCGAAATTCATGTAGCCCAGCACGGCATCGGCCTGCCGGTATGCGGGCAATTGCAACAGCCGTTCGGTGATGGTTGCGCTGTATGCGGCGCGCGTTTCGGGCGGCAACTGCTCGCGCAGGGCACAAATGGTTTTGCGAATGGGCGCTTTCATGGCGCCGACCAGTTCACCATGCCGCTGTATGCCGTGCCCAGCACGATCAGGCCGAACACGATGCGGTACCAGGCAAACACCACGAAGGTGTGGTTGGAGATGAAACGGATGAAGCCCTTCACCGCCCACATCGCGGCGATGAACGAAGCGACAAAGCCCACCGCGAATACCGGCAGGTCGTCCGTCCGCAGCAATTCCCAGTTCCTGTACAGGTCATAGAACGTCGCGGCGAACATCGTCGGGATGGCGAGGAAGAACGAGAACTCCGCCGCCGTCTTGCGCGACAGGCCGAAGATCAGCCCACCCATGATCGTTGCGCCGGAGCGCGACGTGCCGGGGATCATCGCCACCGCCTGCGCGAAGCCGACCTTGAGCGCGTCCGGCCAGCGCATCTCGTCCACCGAATTGAGGCGCGGATGATAGGCGCGCTTCTCCACATACAGGATGATGAGCCCGCCCACGATCAGCGCGGCCGCGACGGTGATCGGGTTGAACAGCAACGTCTTGATGGTGGAGTAGAACATCAGCCCCAGTATTGCCGCAGGCAGAAAACCGATGAACAGCATCGCCGCGAAGCGCTGTTCACCCGGCTCGCTGGTCAAGCCAAGCACCATTTTCGTCAGCCGCTCGCGGTAGTCCCAGCACACCGCGAGGATCGCGGCCAACTGGATGACGATCTTGAACACCTTGCTGGTCTCGTCGTTATAGTCGAGCAAGTCGCCAAGAATAATCAGGTGGCCGGTGGACGAGATCGGCAGGAATTCGGTGAGGCCCTCGACGATGCCGAGAATGGCGGCTTTGAGCAGCAGAGCAATATCCATGATGTTCCTGAAAATGAGGCATGATTATACCTGCACTAAGAAACGGTCAAGTACGATGGGAGGTATGACGGAAGCCGTGAGCCTCAGAAAATGTAACCACTATTTCTTGAATATCTTCTCTCTGTGGAAATTCAAGAAATGTCTATGCGGGCGCATGTCATCTCTTGCGGGCATACGCAGGCGACGATCTTGGTTTAAGAGACGAACAGCAGTTTCTGGCAATCGGTCTTTATCGATAAGAATACTGTAATCATCATCAATAGAAACAAGGCCATTATCGAACATCCAGTGAATTGTGCCAGACAGCGCGACGCCGTTCCTGAGAGAGTCTGGACCATTCTCAGAAACTGGCTGAATATGTGCTGCCTGCACCTCGGTGCGTCCGCGGCCGTTGGTAATTTTGAGGCCTGTCATCGCACATGTGTTGTTATATGCCTCTTTTATTGCAACTGCAAAAGCTGCGTCACGGAACGGACGCGAAACAACGCGTTCAATAATGGGGCGTTCATTAAGTATGATTTCTTCTAGACTTGGCTCAGGCTGCAATTTCAGAGTTTTGACAAAGCCTGCCTGCATGATGAGGTCATATTCGCTATCGGAAAGTGTTCGCACTGCCCAGCCGAATGCTCCCCTGTTAGTTTGGCCATCCTCACGTTGAAGGCTGCTTTCGAAATAATGTTGCCCGTCCTTGAATGGAACGGGATGATCGAATTCAAGATAATTGGTCACAAACGCATAATAGTGTTCTTCCAGATTTGGATCCGGTTCGACACGAAGAAGTCGAGCCGTTGCAAAATATGATTGCCGGCCACCTCGACTGGATAGCTCTGCCGTTGACCGTCGCGGCTCGTAATACACTACCCAGTCACCAATTGCCTTCTCAACTTGTCGTAGGTATTTCTGGGGAAAATGATATCTCTCTTCTGGAAGATCATCGTAAGTTGGGTCAACCTTTGTAGTGAGCACAACTTTAGCCATATGTGATCTCCCTTGGTGCGGAAAGGCTTGATTGTGTTATCAGGCTTTCCGATACAACTAACCGCCCTGCTTCACAAACTCCACCGCCTTCTGTTCCAAGCCTTTTTGCAGTGCAGCCTGTTCGTCCGCGCCTTGCTGCGCGGCGCAAATTCCTAAAATTTGCCGTCCATGCACTGCAGCGCCCAGACGGCAAACCCGTTTCTTTATTTCTTGGGGGCGTACTTGAATGACAAGGCTACCCTCGTACGGTACTCGGACACCTTGCCGTCCTCGACCACCATATCCAGTTTGACCACTTCGGCGACTCTCAGATCTCGCAAGGTTTTTGAGGCGGTTTTGACCGCGGTCGCGGCGGCATCCTCCCAGGATTTTTTGCTGGTTCCGACTATTTCGGTAATACGATAAACGCTGTCTGCTGCCATGATTGCCTCCCTCTTCTGTGATGAATTTGAAAGTTGATCCTGCGCTGCAGTTCACATATTACGCTTTCCGGTAGATGCTTGCGCCCTGCTTCACGAACTCCGCCGCGCCGGATTCCCTGGGCATGGTTTCGTCGTGGAATTCGCGAGCCTTGTTTTCATTTGCTCTGATCCGTTCACTATTTATGCTCCATAACGCCATTTATTGAATTATATAGTTGCTCCATAGCGCATAATAAACATTGACAATAGTGTCCTATAGCGCATAATCATGTCATGAAATCGCGTTTTAAAGACCTCAAACAACGTCAACTGGATGCCGGGCTGGCACGCTGGCGCTCGGCTGAGCTGCCTGCGCGACCTCCTTCGGGCTGGATTAAGGTAATCCGCGAAGCGCTCGGCATGCCGGCGGCATACCTTGCCAAGCGGCTGGGTCTGGTGCCTTCAACGGTGCTCCGGCTGGAGACTTCCGAGGCTGACGACACCATCACCCTGGGTAGCCTGCGACGTGTGGCAGAGGCGCTGGATTGCGAACTGCAATATGCCTTGGTGCCGAAGCAAACCATCGCACAAACCATGGAAGCGCGGGCCAACAAGGTTGCCCGTGAACGCATGGCTGGGGTAGCGCATAGCATGTCACTGGAAGCACAAGCCACGTCAGCCGAAGCCGCCGACACTCAGGTGCAGGAAATTGCGGAAAGCCTTCTCAAAGGGTCGCGGCGGGAGTTATGGCGGTAAATCTCGATTATCCGCCGGGCGCCACGCCGCTCGATGCGGACGAACTGGCCAGCCTGATACCCAGGCATATCACTGCGCAGGGCGAGCTCAACGAATGGGAGCAGCTCAACATCGAGCAGGGTGAGGCTTGGGCGCGGCGGCAGCGCAAGGACATTCTCGATGAGGCATTCGTGCGCGAACTGCACCAGCAGATGTTTGGTGAAACCTGGAGCTGGGCCGGCAGTTTCCGCAAGTCGGACAAAAATATCGGTGCCGAATGGCAGCAGGTCGGCGTTAAGTTGCGCAATCTGCTGGACGATGTGCGCTACCAGATCGATAACGCGACCTATCCGCCCGATGAAATTGCCACGCGTTTTCACCATCGCCTGGTGGCTATCCATCCATTCCCGAACGGCAATGGTCGCCACGCGCGGGTGATGGCTGATTTGCTGGTACAACAACTTGGACAACCGCGATTTACCTGGGGCAGAAAAAGTCTTACCGAAGCAACCGATGCGCGCACACGCTACATCGAAGCTCTGCGTGCCGCCGACAGTGGAGATATCGGGCCGCTGATGGCATTTGTCAGGAGCTAGGGCCCACAAAGGCTCAGCATCATTTCTTCTCCCACGGCGCAAAACCAATGGGACGTTTTTTCCTGGGTTCCGACGGGGTCATGAGTTCGCGGATAGCATCGAACACTGCTTTGAACTGGATGTCGTATTTCTTTTCAAGTGTGGCCAGCTTGCGGGAAAGCTCGGCATTTGAAGCAAGCATCTGCCACAATCGCACGAAGGCACGCATGATTTCGATGTTGACTTGAATGGCGCGGTCGCTGCGCAGGACGCTGGAGAGCATGGATACACCCTGCTCGATGAAAGCATAAGGAGCAGACCGAACCCCGCCCCAACTTGAAATCACAAATTGTGATTCCAAGTTGGGGCGGGA